>NZ_JBEXID010000108.1:0-16653 GCF_040608395.1 Streptomyces sp. NPDC005181 | reverse complement strand
GAGCTGCAGCTCCTGCTCGCAGCCTGGACCGGCGCCTGCCCCACCTGCCATCGCGGCACACCCACACCCATACAGACCTGACCAAGCCCTACTAGGTAGTGCTTGACCAGCTCATCCATCGCTGCGTAGGGCACCGCCGGAAAAAGAAGACCGTCGACGGATCGGGTCTCCGTCTTCAAGTCCGAGATGTGCACCAGCGCTCCGCCGGGCCGGAGCATGTCCCTGATGGTTGCCGCCACCAGGTCGCGATCCATCCAGTGGAAGGACTGGCCGAAGGCCGCGACGGTGAACGTTCCAAGACCTGCGGGCAGATCCTCAGCCCGGGCCTGTACCCACTGGGCCTTCCCGGTTACCGCCGCCTCGGCGGCCCTGCGCCGGGCGTCGGCGATCATCCCGCTGTCCGGGTCCACACCGACGATCTCACTGAACAAGTGCGCCAGAGTCAGGGCAAGGGTGCCCGGTCCACATCCCACGTCGACGAGGCGCCCTCGCCCGTCGAGCTTCAGAACCTCGGCGAGCACGTCCACCAGCCCGGGGGCATAAGGGAGCCTCCCGCGCTGGTAGTAGGCGGCCGTGCCCGAGAACAACGTGTCGTCCCACTCCCAGCCGGCAGCCACATCCAGCCACCACCCTTCACGGAGATACGTGCCTACCCGGCGGCCCGATGATCCCACGGCCCTGCGCGTACGTTCCTGGTTCCGCGAATCCAGGCCATGCATCCGAGGTCTTCGAAGGCGTCGCAGGAGCCGAGCAGACCCAAGGCGTCACGGACGCCGGCCGAAGCCTCGAAGGAGCTGTTCGAGGAGCTGAAGCTGACCCAAGACACCGGCTTTCCAGACCGCCACGTCTGCGTACTCGCTATGTTTCAGTGCTGCAGGAGCTTGTCGAGGGTGATCGGCAGATCCCGGACGCGGATACCGGCGGCGTGGTGCACGGCGTCGGCGATCGCCGACGCGGTGCACCCAGCCCGCCGCGTGCACCCTTCCCCACGCGCCATCCCTGCTACCAGGGCCAGTTGCCGTCTGCTGTCGGTGCGGTCGCCGAGGTGCTCGCTGGCTATGACGCCGTCGTCTGTTTCGGAGCGCCGGTCTTCCGCTACCACGCGCCCAGCAGGAGTGACTTCCTGCGGCCAGGCGTCAGCCTGTACGCAGTCACCGACGATCCGGACGAAGCCGCGCGTGCCCCGTTCGGACGCATCGTCGTCGGTGACCCGTCCGACGCCCTGGCCCGCCTCGCCGACGCGATCTCGCAGACCGACCGTCCCTGGCCCGTCCCGCGTGCCATTGCCGAGGCGGACACCACAGGGCCCGCATTCACCGCGGAGGCTATTCTCGACGCCATCGACCGTGGCAAGAACGACGACGCCGTGATCGCGCTGGAGTGGACCTCGGCGGACATGCTGCGCGACCGCCTCACCATCACGCGGGCGAAGTCCCTGTTCTACCCAGCGGCCGGCGGTCTCGGCTGGGGGCTGCCCGCCGCATCGGACTGCGACTCGGCTGCCCTGAGCGGCCCGTCATCGCCTTGATCGGGGACGGGGCCATGCAGTACACGACGTCCGCCCTCTGGAGTGCTGTCCGCTACCAGGTCCCGGTGACCTTCGTGGTCTGCAACAACACCAAATACCGTGCGCTTCAGGAATTCTCCGAGATCCTGCATGTCCCCGAGGGCGACTACCTGGACATCGCCGGCATCGATGTCCTGGACATTGCCCGCGGTTACGGTCTTGAAGTCCATCGCGCGGAGAGCCTCCAGGAGGGCCCGCACCAAGCTCTCATCGATCTCGACGTTGTCCACGGATCGAGTCCCCTTCCCCTGTGTTGTCGACCATCATCTCGCTCCGCTGGTGATCGCCCGGATGTGCCCTATGGCGTGGCGGAGTGGCCGACATGCTGAAAACGGAGCACTGGAGGACGCGTGTCCGCGAGGTACGCCGTCAGCTCGTGCGGGAGGGGCCACCATGGACGCGGGACCGCGAGGGGGACTTCGAGACGGTCACGCTGCCCGAATGCGAATGCGACTGCGACCTGCTACGCGATCTGTTGATCTCCGAGGGTGCCGAGACAGTTGTCGAGGTCGGTCTTGCGTACGCCAGTTCCGCGCTCGCGATCGGTGAGGCACTGGCCAATGTCAGTCCGCCGCGCCCACGGCACGTCATCATCGACCCGTTTCAAGAGCGCGACTGGTCCAATGTCGGCTGGGATCCACTCCGCTCTGCGGGACTGGACTCGATTGCCACGCTCGTACTCACACCTTCGTCGATCGCGCTTCCGCAACTCGTCACCGCAAGCCTCCCGCCCGACGCGACGCGATTGACTCGCAGTCCGTGCGCGTCGCGTCCGCTGTCAGGGCCAGGGTGGCGTTCCGACCAAAACACCTGGCAGATCGGAACGAGGAGCGGATAGGCTGCCCCACGATGATGACTCACTCTGTTAGCCGATTGGGGGTCCCGTCCGCGCAAGGTGAGTGCTGATGCTCACTCAGACCGCGTATGGGGATTCCCACCTTTCCTTCTGGCTGCGCGTGCGCGAGTTCGCCGTGCCGCCGTCCATGATCGAGACTGCGACCGCTCGCCGTCGGGCCGGGGACTGGGCAGGGGCGTGCGCCGCCGCAGGCTTCGATGTCGATCTCAATCCACGATCCGTGGCGCGCACCCATGGACAGGAACTCGCAGCCCAGATCCGGGCTGATCTCCGCCATCTCGCTCCCGACCTGTTGCGCTGGCATATGCCGAGGATCGGTCCTCACGGGCTGCTGCGCCCAGGTCTGACGATCGCTCTGGCTCGATACGACGCTGAGGGGCGTGACGGCACAAGCCCGGTGCACCTCGTGGTCCGGACTCCGCCGGCTTGGGCGGATGCCGGCCAGCGGATCAGCCTCGCGCTGTGGGATGGATCCCACTCCGAGGCCGGCGCCCGCCGTCATCCGCATCCCCATCCGAACCGACGGTTCCGCCTCGACCTGCACCGCCACCTGTGGGACGCGCGCAGGACCGATGAGCTGCGGATCCGGTCCGGGGCCGATCGGCTGCCCGCCGACGGCCGCCCTGTGCTGGACCCGGAGCTGCTGGGGACGGTGCCGCAGGGGCGCCGCTGTGACGTTGACCGGTGGGCAGCCGAGGCAGGGATACTGCTCCACGCCGAGGGGCGGCCCGCCGGTACCGTCACTGTGCGGTTCGGGGGCCGACATCGGCTGTTCGTGGACCTGGTCGCTGACAGGGACGGCCTCGGGCCGCCCGCCTTGCGGATCGCGGCGGCGAACACGGATGACGGCGCCGCCGCGCTGCCGGTCCTGCCCGACGCGGCGACCTGGTTGCTGCCCGACCTGGAACTGATCCGCACCGGCTCGATCGAGGCCGATCGGCTGCACCCGCTGGTCGCCTCGGCACTGGTACCGGATCATTCGCCGGCCGGTTTCTCCCCGATTCCGGACGGGGCAGGACAACCGCTCCTCGTGGAATGCCGAGGAGCCCAGCACCGGATCGGCCTGGTCAACGGGGTACTGGCCCCGCTGGACCATGACCCGGCCGAGATTCGCCGGGAGGAACTGCTGGTCGCATTGACCGGTACCCCGCTTCCCTGCCTGCAGGCGATCGACCAGGCGCACCGTCATCCGGACTGCCTCACCGGCGTCCGCGAACGCCTCCACCACGGCGACGTCGCCGGTGCGCTGGCCGTCGTCGAGGGCCTGCTGGGCCCCGACGCCGTGCTGCGCAGCGGCGCTCTGCGGGACGAACTGGAGGCGGCCGCGCAGCGGCGGATCGCCTACGGACTGTTCAGGGCGGACCTGATCGGACCCGGACCTGCCCGCTACCGCCCGGACCGTCGCCATCCCCGTGACCGCCGCCCGCACCAGCGCCACGCGACGTCCCACTGACCCGGGGACCTCCGTCCCCCGCACCCACTCGCCTCACCACGAACCCATAGGTGATCACACATGCCCACATGCGCCCCGTTCGCCGCAACCGACATCCCCTCCGCCGCAGCCCAGGCCTCCCAACTCGACGTCGCCGACGCATTGATGGCCCTGCTGCGCGACACCACCACCGAACCGCGCCCCGACACACAACTGGAGGCCCTGACGCTGGCAGTGGCCGCCGATCTGCCCGTACTCCTGTGGGGTGAGCCGGGGATCGGCAAGACCGCGGCCCTGAC
Source organism: Streptomyces sp. NPDC005181 (assembly GCF_040608395.1). NCBI lineage: Bacteria > Bacillati > Actinomycetota > Actinomycetes > Kitasatosporales > Streptomycetaceae > Streptomyces > Streptomyces sp. NPDC005181. The sequence continues at coordinate 12,499 of NZ_JBEXID010000108.1, read as the reverse complement.
CCAACTCGCCGCGTCCCTGGACCTTCCGCTGACCACAGTCATCGCCAGTGTGCACGAGCCGTCCGACTTCTCGGGGCTGCCCATTGTCGGAGACGATCCCGCGGAACAGGGTGTCCCGATGGCCCCGCCGGACTGGGCCGTGCGGCTGGTTCGGGCCGGCCGGGGGCTGCTGTTCCTGGACGAGCTGTCCACCGCGCCTCCGGCCGTTCAGGCCGCCCTGCTCCGCCTCGTGCTCGAACGGCGGATCGGCGCCCTCCAACTGCCGCCCGGGGTACGGATCGTGGCCGCCGCCAATCCGAGGTCCTCGGCAGCCGACGGCTGGGAGCTGAGCCCGCCGCTGGCCAACCGGTTCGTCCATCTCCAGTGGACCCACGACCACGAGGTCGTGGTACGCGGCCTCGGTGGGACGTGGCCCCGGGCCACCCTGCCGGAGCTCAAGCCCGAGAAACTACCGGAGGCCGTGGACTTCGCCCGCCGTGCGGTGTGCGGGCTCCTCACCGGGCGCCCCAAACTCGTACACCAACTGCCCAGCAGCGAAACGCGCCGCGGCGGCCCCTGGCCGTCCCCCCGGAGCTGGGAGATGACGCTGAGCCTGATCGCCTTCGCGACCGCGGCCGGCTCCTCCCGGGACGTGCTGTCCCTGCTGGTCAGGGGCACAGTGGGCGACGGCCCAGGGCTTGAACTGCTGGCGAGCCTCGACCGGATGGACCTCCCGGACCCCGAGGCGCTTCTCACCGACCCGGCGGGGGCCGACCTGCCCGAGCGGGGAGATCTGCGCCAAGCCGTACTCGACGGTGTGGTGGCGGCCGTCCGCAACCGCCCGGAGAAGTCCCGCTGGGACGCAGCCTGGGCGCTCCTGGTCCGGGCGCTGGAGACCGGAGCCCAGGACCTGGTGGTCGTCCCCGCGACCACACTCGCCTCGCTGCGCCAAGAGGACTGGGACGTTCCACCATCGATCGAACAGCTCGCCGGAGCGGTGTCCCTGTCCCAGCGGGCAGACCGGGCCGCGGACCGCGCCACGGCCCGGATCGCGGTCGCCGCGAAGGCCGGCCGATGACCCCGGACGCAACCGGGGCACTGGACCTCGACAAGCTCTTCGCCGCCCGGCTGCACGCCGCCCGGGTCCGCCCCTACTTGGCGACGGCGCTGTTCGCCCTGCACACTGTGGAATCGCGGCGGGTACCCACGATGGCCGTCGACCGGCACTGGCGGTGCTACGTCTCATCCGCGTTCGTGGACCGCACCCCGGTGGAGGAACTGGCCGGGGTATGGGTGCATGAGGTGTCGCACCTGCTGCGCGACCATCATGGGCGCAGTGACCGGGTCGCGCGGGAGCGCGGGCTGACCGGCCCGGCGGAACGGCTGCGGATGAACATCGCTGCGGACTGCGAGATCAACGACGACGCGTTCGGCGACGGGCTGGTCCGGCCCGAAGGTGCGGTCGAGCCGGGACTTCTGGGGCTCCCCGAGGGAGAGCTCATGGAGGACTACCTGCGCCAATTCCGGCTCGGTCCGCATACGCAGAGCCTCGCCTGGCTGGACTGCGGCAGTGGCGCGGACGGACTGGAAAGGGAGTGGGACCTGGGACCGGACGGCGCGCACGGCCTCAGCGCGCAGGAGCGGGACGCGGTCCGGTTCCGGGTGGCGCAGGGCATCACCGGCCGCCCGGGGAACACCCCGAAGGGGTGGCAGCGGTGGGCGGAGGAGGCGTTCCACCCGCCGCAGCCGTGGCGGGAGCTACTGGGAGCCGCACTCCGCTCGGCAACGTCAGGTCCCGGCGCAGGCGAGGACTACACCTACGGCCGCCCGTCGCGGCGCTCAGCCGGGGTGCCCGGCGTCATTCTGCCGAGCCTGAGGCGCCGGCCGCCCCGGGTCTCCGTGGTCATCGACACCTCGGGCTCGGTCAGCGACGTCGAACTGGGCAGCGCGCTGCTCGAGGTTGCCGCGATCTCCCGAGCCGTGGGCGGCCGGCGCGACCTGATCACCGTCCTCCCGTGCGACGCATCGGCCCGGGTCGTGCACCCGCTGTGCCGTGCCGAGGGAATACCGCTGGTAGGCGGCGGGGGCACGGATCTGCGCACGGGCTTCGCCAAGGCGCTCAGAGCGCGGCCCCGACCGGACGTCATCGTGGTCCTGACCGACGGGCAGACGCCCTGGCCGAGCTCGCAACCATCGTGCCGGACGGTGGTGGGTCTGTTCCCCCGACAGTTTGAGGCCCGGTCGTGGGACGAGGGCGATCCCGACTACGTTCCGGACTCCCCACCGGCATGGGCACGCGTGGTTGACATCGGGTAGGTTGCCGCTGCTCGGTGAGCCCTCTCACGCAGCGGGCGATGCCCGTGGACTTCCCGGCGTGGGACCGCGGCTACGCCTTCTGGCGCTGCAGGCGGGACAAGGGCAGCCTGCGGATGCTCCCGAGCCGTCACCACAGAGGGCACCGACACGACTTCTTCGCCGCCATGCGCCCAGCTAGAACGGGCGAGCGTACGGGTGGTCCTTCACCTGGTCGTAGATCCTGCGCAGCCAGGGCTGACGGACGGCGGGCAGCCGTGCCAGCGTGGCAAGGAACACTGTCGAATCGGGCCGGAACGGCCCGCGTGGACGCAGCGGCAGCGGATCGTCGCGGAGGACGCCGACGGGCATTCCGCCTGTGACGGGGACTGGCAACCGTTCGTGGGGGAAGGCCAGATGCATCCACACGTCGGCGGTCAACGGCACGATGTCCGCGGTGCCGAACGGTTGCCATGCCTTCCCCGTCTGCGGATGCCGCGGAACCAGGACGACGTCAGGGGTGGGGCCGGGGGCAGGCAGGCCCGGTCCGCCCAAGGCTGCGTTCTTCGTCGGCGGCCCCGGCGGGAGCAGCGTGTCGAGCGCGCGGCCGAACGTGTCCGCGACGAGGCCGTCGGGGACGGCCACGCGTGTGCCCGCCGAGGCTGCCAGCAGGTGGGCCAGCGCCGCCCCGACGGCCGCCTCCCACCGCGGGCTCCACGCCCCTGACTGCTCGACCGGGGGAGTGCCCTGCGGCCCCTGTGCCAGCGCCTCCCAGCTGATGGTCCGGCAAGCGGGAGCGTCTGCGGGGAGGCGGCGCACGGCGTGCGGGGCGAGCCACACCGTCTGCCAGAACGAGCAGTCGTCGATGCGGGTCGCCACCGCCTGGCCGCATTGCGCGCATGCCAGGTTCGGGCCGTCCCTCCCGTCCAGCCCCATGCAGTAGCCGCCGCATCGTTCGGGCATCAGGACGGTGCCGCGGGCGTCACCCGGCGCGACGACGATCGCTCCCGCCTCTCCGAAGGAGAGGGAGCCGACCGGCGCGAACACGCCTCGGGCTTCCGCGCTGTCCACCCCGATCTCGCTCCACGGCCGCCACGGCGGCCCGGAAGGCTCCGGGTCGACGGCATACGTCCCCGGCTCCATGAGCGCGGGGAGCAGTTGATGTCCGTAGCAATGGCGTGCATGAACGGGCAGCGCGATCTGCGACACGGGGGCGGTCAGCAAGGCACCGCACCGCGCACACGCGAACACATCCATGCATCTCTCCGCCCCGACGCGCGAAATTATCCAGGCTCGGCGAGCGGCGGCCAACACCTTTTGCCCACCGCCGCGGTCACCTCGGCAGGTTGGGGGCGGCCGCCGCGGCACCAGTCCCGCGCTCTACCGAAGCGGCGCGACCCACGGGGACGGTGCTTCTGTCGGACGACACGAGAGTGTCAGTACCTGGCGACAGAACCCGTCTTCAGGAAGTGTGGTCCGCGAAGGGGCCGTTGGTGGTGAAGGCGAGCTGGGCGAAGCGTTCGCCGATGCGGCGGTGTGTGGTGGCGTCCGGGTGGAGCTGGTCGGGCAGCGGCAGTTCGGCAAAGTCGGCCGCGCCGTAGAGGTCGCGGCCGTCGAGGTAGCGCAGGTTCGGATCGTCGGCGGTTCGTTGCTCCACGATCCGGGCCAGTTCGTCCCGGATGACGCCCAGGGTCAGCTTGCCGCTCGCGCGTTCCGCCGGATCGCCCGTTGCTCGGAACTGCAGTTGCCCGGTGCTGAGGCTGGTGAAGTCCGGGGCGCTGGGGCCGGGGGTGTCCTCGTGGATGGGGCACAGGATGGGCGAAACGATCAGCAGCGGTGTGCTGGGGTGGCCTTCGCGGATGGTGTCGAGGAAGCCGTGGACGGCGGGAGTGAAGGCACGCAGGCGCATCAGGTCGGTGTTGACCAGGTTGATGCCGATCTTGACGCTGATCGGGTCTGCTGGGGTGTCGCGCAGCGTGCGGGCGGTGAACGGGTCGAGCAGGGCGCTGCCGCCCAGGCCCAGGTTGATCAGTTCTACGGCGCCGAGAGAGGCGGCGAGTGCGGGCCAGGTGGTGGTGGGGCTTGCGGCGTCGGAGCCATGGCTGATCGAACTGCCGTGGTGCAGCCACACCTTGCGGCCCCCGTGCCGTAGGGGTTCGGCGGGGGCGTCGGTCCGCAGGGCGACGAGTTCGGTGGTCTCGTTGTGCGGCAGCCAGATCTCGACGTCCTTGACGTCGTCGGGCAGATCGCTGAAGCGGAGGGTACCGGCCGGGCCGGGTGTCTGCTCGACGGTGCCGGTGGTCATGTCGATAGTCAGGGAGTTGCCGCCGGTCGCGCTCGCCTGGCCGGTCAGGCGGCCGTCGACGAGCAGGTCGTACACGCCGTCCGGGCGGGGAGGGGCGCCTACGTAGCTCCGCTTGGTTGGCAGCGTGTCCAGTTCCACGAAATCGAGGGCGCCGCGCAGGAGGTCGGCGGTGATGGGCGTCGTGATCCAGTTGCTGTCGTGCTGGGTGTGCATAGTCGTCGTCATCCGTTGGTCGAAGATTCGTGGGGCCCTGGTCAGGGGGTGGGCCAGTTGCGCAGCAGGGCGTCCATGGCGTCGAGGATCCGTTCCCAGCTCTCCTGCGAATCGGGGGAGCTGTGGCTGAACCCGCCCTGCGCCTCCAGGCTGACGTAGCCGTGGAAGACGCTGCCCAGCATCCGGACCGCGTGCGTCTGGTCCGGTTCTGTCAGGTCGTAGCCGCGCAGGATCGCCCGCGTCATCTGCGAGTGCCGGCCACCGGCACTCGCGGCCGCTGCTTCCGGGGTCAGTTTCATCTGGGCCGCGGCATAGCGGCCGGGATGTTCGCGGGCGTAGTCGCGGTAGACGTTCGCGAAGGCGGCCAGCGCGTCCTTGCCTGCCCGCCCGGCCAGGTCGGCGGCGCCCCGGTCGGCGAGTTCCTCCAGGGCGAACAGGGCGATCCTGGTCTTGAGGTCCTGGGAGTTCTTCAGGTGCGAGTACAGACTCGCGACCTTGACGTCGAACCGCCGGGCGAGCGCCGAGGGGGTCACCTGGTCGAAACCGACATCGTCGGCCAGTTCCGCTCCTGCCTGGGTCAGGCGCTCCGTCGTCAGTCCTGCGCGTGCCATACCTGTCCTCTCGTTTACCAGAACAGATTATGCAACAGCCTAAAAGATTTAGGCAAATTCTCATTCCCTTTGGAGGGCGGGCTCTGATCTGGATTCGCTCCGCGTCTCCGTCCACCGCGGGTGTTGCAACCGTCATGGTCGTCCGCGCCGCTTCTGAGCTGCGTGAAGAGAGCTGCACCCACAGCTGTCTGCACCGTCGTCCGCACAGAGGGATGCGAAAAGGCCTACAGCTCCCGCGGATTTCGCGCTCACCTGCGACGGCGCGGCATCGTCCACACCATCTCGGACAAAACCGACCAGGTGCGACAAGACTGCCACCTCCTACGAAGTAGCGGTCAGCCTGGCGTCATGCCTGCTCTGGGCATGATCCGTTTGAAGACGGCTAAGGGCTGTCCCGTAATCCCTGGCGGGCGCGCGACGACAACTACGGCACCTCGCTGCGTTGTCGGAACGCCCGAATACGCCCAGTATGAGGACGCTCCTCTGCCTTGCGATGCACCGCATCTGACGCCGCGCGCTGATCCACCAGGGATTACGGGACAGCCCTTAGTTCCGGTGGTAGGCGGCGAGGAGGAAGAGCCAGATCTCGCTGACGGTCGGGAAGCAGGCGACCGCGTGCCGCAATCGCTTGAGCGGTATCTCGCCGGCGATGGCGATGGTCGCGGAGTGCAGCAGTTCGCTGATTCCGTAGCCGACGAAGGTCACCCCGAGCAGGACCTCCCGGTCGAGGTCGACCACCATCCGTGCGTGGCCCTGGTATCCGTCGGCGTAGAGGTTGGCGCCCTGGGCAGCGTTGAAGTCAAGGTCGACGACCTTGGTGCGGTGGCCGGCCCGGGCTGCTTCCTCGGCGGACAGGCCCACCGCGCCCGTCTCGGGGTCGGTGGAGAAGACCTGCGGTACGGCGTGCTGGTCGGCGGTGGTGGCGTGGTCGCCCCAGGGGGCGTCGTCCAGCGGGAGACCGGCGGCACGCGCGCCGATCGCGTCGCCCGCTGTCCGGGCCTGGTACTTGCCCTGGTGGGTGAGAAGAGCGCGGTGGTTGACGTCGCCGAGGGCGTACAGCCAGTCGCCTTCGACGCCACGGACGAGACAGGTTGTGTCCACGTCCAGCCAGGAGGCCGGGGCGAGGCCGACCGTGTCCAGGCCGAGGTCGTCGGTGTGGGGGCGCGGCCGGTGGCGAACATGGCTACGTCGACCTCCAACTCGCTGCCGACGTCGAGAGTGAGGGTGACCGGTCCGGCGGGGTCGGGGCGGCGCAGAGCGGTCACCTGCACTCCGATCCGCACGTCTGTGCCCGCCTGAGTCAGGCCGTGCGCGATGAGCTCGCCCGCGAAGGGTTCCATCCGGGACAGCAGGGAGCGGCGGGCGAGCAGCGTGACCTGGGAGCCGAGGCCCTGCCAGAGGGTGGCCATCTCGACGCCGACCCCGCCGCCGCCGACGATGGCGAGTCGGGCGGGGACGCTGCTGGAGTCGGTGCCGTGCCGGTTCGTCCAGGGGTGAGCCTCATTGATGCCCGGGATGTCGGGCAGCACCGGGCGGCTGCCGGTGGCGATGGCCACGGCGTGCCGGGCGGTGAGGGTCTGGCGTGTGCCGTCGTCCCGGGTGACCGTGACCCGCGTACATGCTATTTGTGCGGTTTTCCAGCCGTTCGTTCATTCCTTCATCGCATCACGATCGGCGGCCGATCGCTCAACCGCGGGGTGCGTTGCTTGACGACAGTCCTCCATCTGCGCCGGTGGACAGGCCCAACAGTCGGACACGCCTTGGTCCCTGCCGCAGCCGGCACACCTGGGCCATGAACCCGTTGTTCGCGAACAGCGGGAAGCGGCTGTCGATCACGTGGAAGTGGGCGTCGCGGAACGGACGTCGATGCGTCGCAGGAATTCTTCCCGGAGTTGTCGGGGCGGCCACGGTGCCGGTCTCCAGCGGTTCCGCTAGAGACGGCGCTGCCAGGTCTGGCCGACGAGGTCGTGCCCGAAGCTGTGGTGGGGCTCTTCGGTGACGAGCTCGAAGCCCTGCTTCTGGTAGATGCGCCGGGCCGAGCTGAGCACATCGTTGGTCCACAGGGCGATCGACTCGTACCCCGCCTCCCGCGCGAACCGCAGGCATTCCTCGACCAGGCGGGCCCCCAGGCCCAGCCCGCGCGCCGCGGGATCTACGAGCAGCAGGCGAAGCTTCGCGGTTCGGTCGTCCCCGCGTACGCAGAAGACGCAGCCGGCCCGCGCCCCGTCGACCTCCGCGATCCACGCGGCCTGGGGCCCGGGGGTCTTCTCCTCGGCGTAGTCGGCGGTGATCCGGGCGACGAGCGCCTCGAAGCCGGTGTCCCAGTCGAACTCGCGGTCGTAGAGCTCGCCGTGCGCCATCACCACCCATCCCAGGTCCCCGGGACGGTCCAGCGGCCGGATGGCCACCTCACGCTCCTCCACGATGTCCTCACTCCCGCATCACTGAAACGACTGTTTCAGTAGACTAGCCCGGTGACCCGATCCGAAACAAACCCTTCCCCGCGGCGACAGGAGCTGCTGGAAGCCGCTTACGCCTACGCCCTGCGCAGCGGCCTCACCGAACTGTCCCTGCGCCCGCTCGCCGAGGAGATCCAGTCCAGCCCGCGCGTGCTGCTCTATCTGTTCGGCAGCAAGGACGGCCTGATCCGCGCCCTGCTCGCGCGGGCCAGAGCCGACGAGGTGGCCGTCATCGAGGAGATTGCCGGCTCGCAGGAGGGGCCCGAGGGGCTGCAATCGGTCGCCCGTGAACTGTGGCGGTGGCTGTCCGACGCCGCCCACCGGGGCCTGCTGACACTCTGGGTCGAAAGCTATGCCCGCTCCCTCATCGACCCGGAGGGGCCGTGGGCCGGCTTCGCCCGCGATACGGTCGGCGACTGGCTGGCGCTGCTCGCCGCCGGCCAGCCCACCGAGGTGCGTGATACCGAGGCCGGGCTCGCGCAGCGCACCCTCGTCCTCGCAGCCCTGCGGGGAGCGCTGCTGGACCTGCTCGCCACCGGCGATACCGCGCGCACCACTGCGGCGGTACACCTTGAGCTGGCTCGGTTAGGGTGACGCGGGCCGGTACTCAGCAGATGACGGGGGCGAGCACCGACGGCCGCCCCGAGGCCATGCGCAGCGCGATCGAGCAGGCACGCTCCCTGGTGGGCAACCAGATCACCTCGCTGCGCCACCTGATCAGGGGTCTGCGTTCCTTGGTCCTGGACGAACTGGGACTGCGCGCGGCCCTGGAGGCGCTGTGCCGGTGCACCTCGGAGACCTTCGGTATCCGGATCGATCCGCAGGGCGCCGACATCAGCTACCGACTGACCTCGGAAGCGCAGGCCCACGTGTACCGCATCGTGCAGGAGGCACTGACCAACGCGGTGAAACACGCTCAGCCCACTCGAATTCACTGTCGATATGGAGGCTCAACGCCATGTGATGACGCTGACCGTTGCCGACAACGGGCACGGAATGCCCCAGCCCCCGGACTCCAGGCGCTGGCCCGCCCTGCGCGCGGCCACCCCCCCGGCCTCCACCGTGCAGGGAGTGGGGCTCTCCGCCATGCACGAGCGCGCAGACCTCATCGACGCGCAGCTCACGCTCCGCAGCGTTCCCGGGAAGGGCACCACCATCATCCTGAGCGTGCCCCTTCGTGCGTCGCATTGAAGCCAGCCTCTGACCCCGACGTAGATGCCCATGGCTCCGGCCCCTTCAGCAACCGTACGGTTCGGCGCCGCGGTGACCCCGGACCGTAGGCTGCTCCTTCACCCCGGCGCAAAGCGCTTTGAGTACCGGTGGGTCAGGTGCGGCTTCAGCGCTTGTCCCGGGTCTGCTCGAGCCGGTAGGAGTCGATGCCGGTCTGGATTATGTGCGTGTTGAAGGTGACTCGGTCCATGATCGCCGAGCAGAGCCTGGGGTCGGTGAACCGAGAAGGACCTCGGCTGAACGTGCCCTGGCGAACGCCCGAGCGTCCACGACGTCTGCGTAATGGTGAGCTGTCGATGAGCGCTGTGAGCGCCGGGAGGCCTTCGGCTCCGGCGACAGCGCGGTTCACGATGGCTGTGCGGTCTCGCCCAGGGACTGGGTCGCTGCTGCGAACAGGTGCATGTCGATGAGCTCCAGTGAGACGAGGTGCTCGGCGGGCAGTACGGCATCGAAGACATCTGGTCCATCCTGCGGCGCAGCCACCAGGCCAACACCGCCTTCACGACCCCGACCACCTGCTGCGAGCCCTGAGACAGGGCCTCCGCCAGAATCCAGTACCGCAGCGATATCGTCGACGGACGCCTCGCCACAACCGGCCTCACCCTGACGACACCACGCCCGGAAAGTCAGTAGTCCGAAGAGCACGCGGACGCCGTGCCATGCGTTCCGCTGAACCTTTGCGTGCGTGCCGCGAACGATCGTTCGTCACCGGGAATCTCCGGTGCGGCTCGACGGTTTCGTGCGGAATCGCGTACGGCCTCTGGACAACGACGCCCGCTGCGGCCACGATTATGGCGACCCCATACGGTATGCAATCTACAGTATGGAGTTGAAGGCGTGATGACTGCCGTCGTCGCGCAGGGTGTGCGTGTGGGGCCGGGCCCCCGCGCGACCGTGTTCCTCTCAGCCCGAACCCGACGACACGACATATCAGCGAGGTGGGGACGGCCATGGCAAAGGCACTAGAAGGCATTCGAGTTCTGGACATGACACACGTGCAGTCCGGGCCCTCCGCCACCCAGCTCCTTGCGTGGCTCGGCGCGGACGTCATCAAGGTGGAGGCGCCGACCGGCGATGTCACGCGCAAGCAGCTGCGCGACCTTCCGGACGTCGACTCCCTGTACTTCACGATGCTCAACTGCAATAAGCGGAGCATCACTCTCAACACCAAGACGGAGCGCGGCAAGGAGCTGCTGACCGAGTTGATCCGGCGCTCCGATGTGATGGTCGAGAACTTCGGGCCCGGTGCCGTCGACCGGATGGGGTTCACCTGGGAGCGCATTCAGGAGATCAACCGGAAGATCGTCTATGCGTCCATCAAGGGCTTCGGTGAAGGGCCGTACACCAACTTCAAGGCGTACGAGGTCGTCGCGCAGGCCATGGGCGGGTCGATGGCGACCACCGGGTTCGAGGACGGGCCGCCGCTCGCCACCGGCGCGCAGATCGGCGACTCGGGGACCGGCATCCATGCCGTCGCCGGCATCCTGGCTGCCCTCTTCCAGCGGGAGAACACCGGGCGTGGGCAGCGTGTGAACGTGGCCATGCAGCACGCCGTGCTCAATCTGTGCCGGGTGAAACTGCGGGATCAACAGCGGCTCGCGCACGGCCCGTTGGTCGAGTATCCGAACGAGGACTTCGGCGACGAGGTGCCGCGCTCCGGGAACGCCTCCGGCGGCGGGCAGCCCGGATGGGCCGTAAGGTGCGCTCCCGGCGGGCCCAACGACTACGTGTACGTGATCGTGCAGCCGGTCGGCTGGCAGCCCCTGAGCGAGCTGATCGGGCGGCCCGAGCTGGCCGATGACCCCGAGTGGGCGACCCCGGAGGCGCGGCTCCCGAAACTCGGCAAGATGTTCCAGCTCGTCGAGGAGTGGACCTCGACGCTCCCCAAGTGGGACGTCCTGCAGAAGCTCAACGCCCACAACATCCCGTGCGGCCCGATCCTCTCCACCAAGGAGATTATCGAGGACGCCTCGCTCGTCGCCAACGAGATGGTCGTCGAGGTGCCGCACCCGCAGCGCGGCTCGTTCGCCACCGTCGGATCCCCGCTCAAGCTCTCCGATTCCCCCGTCGACATCACCAGCTCGCCGCTGCTCGGCGAGCACAACGAAGAGGTCTTTGTCGGAGAACTAGGCCTCGCTGACGAGGAGTTGGCTCTGCTGCGGACCGGTGGGGTGATCTGATGCCGCTCGAACCGGCCGACGGTGTGTTCGTGCGTACGTGCTGTCGCCACGGCCACCGTCATGGCCACGCCGGCCGGCGTCGGTCGCGCGCTGTGCACCGTGTTGTCTCCCGGATCCACGGGTATCCGCACTGCGCCGCCCGTACCGCCCGTATGACCTTGGACTGAGGCGTCGGCCCTCATCGTGCCCGCGGCGGCGGACACCGTCCGCCGCCGCGGCGCGGGTGCGAGGCCGGACGGTGTGTTCTCAGGCGCCCCCTGGCACCGTCCGGCCCGCCCACCCGGCGTCATCCCACCTCACAACGGCACAGTGGAACGGCGACGCAAAGCCATGAGCGTCACCGTGAGCGCCGTCGACGACCCGGCGCGCGATCGTACGAGCATGCGGTGCCCACCATCCGCGAGGTCGTCAACTTCCTTGGGCTGCACGGCAATGCGACATCGGCAGGCCCAGGGGCGGGGTGCGCCCCTGCGGCGCTCCCGCCTGGCGACCCGCCTCTCCATAACAGCCGACGGGTCGTCCTCGGGACGTGTGGCACGACGGGGTGGAACGCCGGTCTCGCGGGTTCCGGCTCGTCGGCCGTCCGATGCCGCGCGGGTCGACGGCCGCGTACCGCCCGGAGCCCCTGCGCTGGTGCCGCTGGGCAGCGTCGTTGACCTGAGCAACACCCCAACGCCCAAAGGAGATCGTGGTCCGATGGGAGCCCGCCGCGGTCCGCCGCGGCGTACGCGGACCTCCGCGTGACATCCGGGCCAGAAAGACGGAGTGCGCCCCCTAGACAGAGCGGCAACCCGTCTACAGAATACGGTCTACTCCATATCGTATGCAAAGTTGCTCCGTGTGGAGTGGATCACTGTTCCCGTCGTCGTGGAGGGGGTTGCACATGTGGTGACGCGAAGTCAGGACTCGTGAGCGCACGCGCCCTCCGGGCCGGGCCAGGGTGCAGGGAACCCGGCCGGCTGTGGGGTGGATCGCGGGGCGGACTGGTCCTGACGGCACACGAGAACCGGACAGGGGGCGCTGACCAGGGTTCTGCGACGTAGAGGAAATGGCATGACGACAACTGACATCTCGTCACACATTCCGTACAAGGAGGTGACGGACGGCAACGGCCGCGTGTACCGGCTCGGTGAGTCCGACCGGGACATCATGCGGAGACCACGCTGGACCATGGTGCTCTTCCCATGGATCGGCATGATGGGCATCAGCTCGTCGGAGTACGCGTTCACC
>NZ_JBEXID010000107.1:0-17617 GCF_040608395.1 Streptomyces sp. NPDC005181 | reverse complement strand
GCCACCTCGTCCGCTGCCATGGCGACATGATGCCAGTCAGTGGACCCCCGCCCACAAGATCACGACCTCTACGAACTTCCGCGGAGCAGCACTAGACCTGGCTGAAGGCAACCTGGAGACCAGTTACGTCGGACAGCGCATCCTCGCCTGGTTCGACCGCTACCTCCAGCACAGGAATAACACCGACACCGGCCCCGAGTTCGCCTACTACCGTGACTGGAAGAGCGGCTACGGCACCGCGGCCGCCGTGCCCGCGCTGTCGCAGAAGGTCTACCTCTCCGGTGACGGCAAGCTTGTCGACAACCGTTCCGAGGTCACCCGCGGCAGCCGCCAGTACGCCAACTCGCTGGTGCCGACGAGTCACTCGGAGAGCTCGCTCGCCGGCATCATCGGACTGCGCGACCCCGAGCCGTACGACACCAAGGGCACCTACCTCGGCTGGACCAGTGCCCCGCTGACCTCCGCCGTCGATGTCGTCGGCGCGCCGAGGGCCACCCTGAAGGTCGTCTCGCCGAAGACGGAGCGCGTACAGAACAGCGGTGACGCCGCCGACAAGCTGGTCCTGTTCACCAAGGTGTACGACGTGGCGCCGGACGGCTCCAGGACGCTGGTGAACCGTCTCGTATCACCGGTGCGGGTACCGGACGTCACCCGGGCGTTCACCGTGCAGCTGCCGGGCATCGTGCACCGGTACCCGGCGGGGCACCGGCTCGAATTCGTGATCGCGGCCAGCGACAGCGCGTACTTCGGCAACCGCGGCATCAAGCCGGTCACGGTCGTCAGCGCCCCGGACGACACGGGTGTGCTGGAGCTTCCGGTGGTCGGCGGCCGGGTGAACTGACACCGGGCGGACCGGCGCGGGCCGGACCGTCACCCGTGCGGCCGCGCACCATCGCCCCCGGGCGCCGGATGGAGGCATCCTGGTACCGGGGGCGGTAGCTTATCAGGACCAGAGAAGGGGCCGGACCATGAGCCCGAAGGATGTGTCGAGCGGCGGCAAGGGCTCCGTCGGGGCGTTCTCACCCTCCCGCATCGTTGTTCTCGTCATCGCGATCCTGTCGCTCGTCTTCATCGTCGAGAACACCGATGAAGTCACGATCCGTCTGCTGATCCCCCTGGTGACGATGCCGCTCGCGGCGGTGCTGGTGGCAATGTTCGTCGCCGGGTTGGTCTGCGGCGGCTATCTCTTCCGCCGCAAGGCGAAGTGAGGCCGGCGGCGGTTGCTTACGCTGTCCGGATGTCTGAGAACGTCTATCTGGCCGAGGGCGCACGCACGGCGATCCGCCCCTTCACCCCCGCGGACGCCGAAGAGTTCACCACCCGCGCCAAGGAGAGCCACGGCATGCACCACCCGTGGCTGTTCCCGCCCGACGACGCGCGTGCGTACGCGGTGTACGCGGGCCGGCTGACGGAGGACGCAACAAAGGCGGGCTTCCTCGTCTGTGAACGTGCGGTCGGCGACGACGGGAGCGGAACCGCGGCCGGAAGCGGCCCCATCGCAGGCTTCATCAACATCAACAACATCGTCGGCGGCGCTTTCCGCTGCGGTGCGCTGGGATACGGGGCGTTCGCCCATGCGGCCGGGCGCGGCCTGATGAGCGAGGGCCTCGACCTGGTGATGCGGTACGCCTTCGGCCCGCTCGCAGAGCGGCGGTGTCGGCGGCATGCTCGGGGACAGCCGCGTCGTAACACACGTTCCGTACCGGCGGTGTGTCCGGATACGGGACCGCCCCGGCCGCACAGATGTGCAGCCGGGGCGGAACGTATGCCGCAGTTTTCGGGGGCCCGGGGAGCAGGGCGTGCCCGGACTAGCCGAGGGTCGCGATGGCCTCGTTGAACGTCGCCGACGGACGCATGACGGCTGAGGCCTTGGCGGCGTCGGGGCGGTAGTAGCCGCCGATGTCGACCGGCGAGCCCTGCACGGCGATGAGCTCGTCGACGATGGTCTGCTCCTGCTCGGTCAGCGTCTTGGCGAGACCGGCGAACGCCTCCGCGAGCTGCGCGTCGGCCGTCTGCTTCGCCAGCTCCTGGGCCCAGTACAGCGCCAGGTAGAAGTGGCTGCCGCGGTTGTCGATGCCACCCAGTTTGCGGCTCGGCGACTTGTCCTCGTTGAGGAAGGTGCCGGTGGCGCGGTCGAGGGTGTCGGCGAGGACCTGGGCGCGTGCGTTGCCCGTGGTGGTGGCCAGGTGCTCGAAGCTGGCGGCCAGGGCGAAGAACTCGCCGAGGCTGTCCCAGCGCAGGTAGTTCTCCTTGACGAGCTGCTGGACGTGCTTCGGAGCGGAGCCGCCGGCGCCCGTCTCGAAGAGGCCGCCGCCGGCCATCAGCGGGACGATCGAGAGCATCTTGGCGCTGGTGCCCAGCTCCAGGATCGGGAACAGGTCGGTCAGGTAGTCACGCAGCACATTGCCGGTGACGGAGATGGTGTCCTCGCCACGGCGGATGCGCTCCAGGGAGAACTTGGTGGCCTCGACCGGCGACATGATCTCGATCTGCAGACCATCGGTGTCGTGGTCGGCGAGGTACGTCTTGACCTTGGCGATCACCTGCGCATCGTGGGCGCGGTTCTCGTCGAGCCAGAACACGGCCGGGACGCCGGTCGCGCGGGCGCGGGTGACCGCGAGCTTGACCCAGTCCTGGATCGGCAGGTCCTTCGCCTGGCAGGCGCGGAAGATGTCGCCCTGGGCGACCTGCTGTTCCAGCACGGCGTTGCCGGCTCGGTCGACGAGGCGCACGGTGCCCGTGGCGGGGATCTCGAAGGTCTTGTCGTGGCTGCCGTACTCCTCGGCCTTCTGCGCCATGAGGCCGACGTTCGAGACCGAGCCCATGGTGGACGGGTCGTACGCGCCGTGCGCACGGCAGTCGTCGATGACGACCTGGTAGACGCCGGAGTAGCTGCTGTCCGGGAGGACGGCGAGGGTGTCGGCCTCCTTGCCGTCCGGGCCCCACATGTGGCCGGAGGTGCGGATCATGGCCGGCATGGAGGCGTCGACGATGACGTCGCTCGGGACGTGCAGGTTGGTGATGCCCTTGTCGGAGTCGACCATCGCGAGGGCCGGACCCTCGGCCAGCTCGGCCTCGAAGGACGCCTTGATCTCGGCGCCCAGGTGGGGCACCCCGTCCAGGCCCTTGAGGATGGCGCCGAGACCGTCGTTCGGGGACAGGCCGGCGGCGACGAGCGCCTCGCCGTACTGGGCGAACGTCTTCGGGAAGAAAGCGCGGACCACGTGGCCGAAGATGATCGGGTCGGAGACCTTCATCATCGTGGCCTTCAGGTGCACGGAGAACAGCACGCCCTCGGCCTTGGCCCGGGCGATCTGCGCGGTCAGGAACTCGCGCAGCGGTGCGGTACGCAGGACGGACGCGTCCACGACCTCGCCCGCGAGGACGGGTACCGACTCGCGCAGCACGGTGGTGGTGCCGTCGTCGGCCACGAGTTCGATGCGCAGCGTGTCCGGCTCGGCGATCACGACGGACTTCTCGGTGGAGCGGAAGTCGTCGACGCCCATGGTCGCGACGTTCGTCTTCGAGTCGGCCGTCCAGGCGCCCATGCGGTGCGGGTGCGCCTTGGCGTAGTTCTTCACGGACGCGGGGGCGCGGCGGTCGGAGTTGCCCTCGCGCAGCACCGGGTTGACCGCGCTGCCCTTGATCTTGTCGTAGCGCGCGCGGACGTCCTTGTCCTCGTCCGTCTGCGGGTCGTCCGGGTAGTCCGGCAGCGCGTAGCCCTGCTGCTGCAGCTCAGCGATCGCCGCCTTCATCTGCGGGATCGACGCCGAGACGTTCGGCAGCTTGATGATGTTCGCGCCGGGCGTCTTGGCCAGTGCGCCGAGCTCGGCGAGAGCGTCATCGATGCGCTGGTTCTCGTCGAGGCGCTCGGGGAAGGCGGCGATGATCCGTCCGGACAGGGAGATGTCGCGGTTCTCCACGGTGACCCCGGCCGTCGAGGCGTACGCCTCGATCACGGGCAGGAACGAATACGTGGCCAGCGCCGGGGCCTCGTCGGTGTGCGTATAGATGATGGTCGAGTCAGTCACCGGGTGCTCCGCTCCACGTCTGCAACATTGCTTGACATCAAGATATCCCGTGACGGCCGTCCGTTCGACAGGGCCCTGCCCCCACCGGTGGGAGAAATCACCGACGAGGGGTGTCGGCGCGCAGGACCGGTTCGAGGAGACCGGGGAAGCGCGCGTCGAACTCCTCGCGCCGCAGACGGTTGACCCGCTTGGGCCCCTGATCGCGTTGTTCGACCAGGCCGGCGCCGCGCAGCCAGCACGGAGAAATGGTGGCTGAGCGCGGCCTTGCCGACCGGCACGTCGAAGCTGCCGCAGCCGCGCGTCCACTCCGGGGAGCCGCTCAGCTCGCGGACCAGCTGGATGCGCACGGGATCGGACAGTGCGGACAGTGCGGCCAGGAGGGGGACCTCGTCCGGATCGGTGTGTACGGGGGCGCGGCGGTGTCCGCCGCCTGTCGTCGGGTCCTCCATGCCGCTCTCCTCGGGGTCGCCGCGCTCACCAGCGGCGGCGCCTACGCGGAGGTCGTGGTCGCCGAGGCCGCGACCGTCTTCCCGCTCCCGAAGGGTGTGGGCCTGCGGGCCGCGGCCGCACTCCCCACCGTGCTGCCGACCGCGCATGCACTGCTGCACGAGGTGGGGCGGCTGCGTGCCGGCGAGAACGTGCTGGTGCATGGCGCCGCGGGCGGTGTCGGCACCGTCGCCGGGCAGCTGGCCCGGGCGGCGGGAGCGAGCGCGGTGTACGGCGTCGTCTCCTCCGCCACCAAGGCCGCAATTCGCGCGCGAGTACGGCTACGACGAGGTGTTCGCAGTGCTTGTCGGTGCGGCGTCGGAGTCCCGCTGTCCCTATCGTCCCGGCCGGCCGTCGCCGCGCGGTGACGGGGAGATTTCGGCGACGAGCCCACGCAGCCGCTCGGTCGGCTCCAGCCCCAGCTCTTCGTGCAGGCGCCGCGAGTAGCGGCGGAAGGCGTGCAGGGCCTCGGAGCGGTTGCCCTCGGCCAAGTGGGCCTGAAGCAGTCGGGTCTGGCCGCTCTCGCGCAGCGGATCCGCGTGCACGGCCGCGTGCGCGGCGGACACCGCCTCGGCATGACGTCCCGCCGCGATCAGGCGCCCGGCCAGCGTCTCCAGGGCATGGAGCCGCAGCTGCCGCCACTCCTCCGCCTCCAGCTGGGCCCAGTCGTCGTACCAGCCCGGCAGCAGGTCCATGGAGAGCGCTTCGACGGCGGCCGGGATGGAACCGGGGAGCCGGGCGGGATCGGTGGAGGCGAGGACACGTCGGGCGACCCGCTGGGCGTGGTGGAGGTCGACCGTGGTGCCGCGGGCCAGGCACACCGAGGCCGGTCCGATGTCCAGGGCCCGTCTGCCTTCGGTGCGCAGGCGGGCCAGGGCGGAGCGGAGGTTGGTGCAGGCGCGGGGCTCGGCCGTCTCCGGCCACAGCGTGCCCGCGATCAGCGGCCGGGGGACGGCGGCCCTGCAGCACAGGGCGACGAACGCCAGTACCCGCTCCGACCCCGCGGGGACGGCGACGGGGTCGTCACCCACCCACAGGCCGAATCCTCCCAGGACATCGATGCGCACCCCGGATCCGGGCCACTCACACGTCGCGTAGGCGGGAAAGCCCGCGGCTGCCGATGACGCCTGGGAGCCGGCCGCCTCCGCTCCGTCCACATGTTCGTAGTGCATACCCTCCGCCCATCTTTTCCGGAGCGACGCCTACGCGGTCCGCGCCGGTCCCTCCGGCTCGGGCCGCGCCCCGCGCATACCGAACCGTTTGGTATCGGACATATCGCGATCTCATCAGACTAAGCGCCTGGCGACATGCGTGCCGACGCAGCGGTCGGTACCGCGGCCACCCGGTGAGGATCAGGGTGCTGGAGGTCCTGAGCCGGTGGGAGCACGCGGTCGCGGAGATGCTGCCGCAGGTCGGCGTGGAGCCGGTGCACCGCTCGCAGCAGCTGGCCGCACTGCGCCGCGCCGAGCCGCCCGGCGGCTCGTACACCGGATGCGGGATCGAGATCGCGGCGGCCTTTCCGGCCGGCTCCCGGCGTCGCGCGCAGAGCGCCGGGGTGTGCTGCGAGCAGGCATGAGGGTGAAAAGCAACCAGTAGTGGTGGTCGGTACGGGTAGGGAGCTGACCCACCAGGTCTCCGGCGGCCCCGGTGAGGTGCCCGGAGTCCGGTGGACCGACGTGCCCGCGGGCATGGACGTCGACGACCGTGCCACCGTGCCGGTCGCGGAGCTCGACGGTGAACTCGACCGACCTGTACCGCGGCGCCGGACGCGACTGGGATCAGCCGCCGAGGGCCCGGATCGCGCGCGGGGACGCGCCGAGCTCGCGCCGGCACGCCTTGTTGAATGCCTGGAGGTCACCCATGCCCACCGAAGCCGCGACCGCGGGGATCGACAGTGTCGATTCGCGCAGCAGATGCCGGGCCCGCTCCATCCGGCGCCGGCGGATGTAGGCCACCACGGTGTCGCCGGTCGCGGCGCGGATCAGCCGGATGAGGTGGTTGTGCGAAACACCGGCGGCCGCCGCCACACCGGGCACGGTCAACGGCTCGGCCAGGTGGGCCTCGATATGGGCGATGGCCGCGGCGGTCGCGGCGTGCGGCTGTGCGGCGGCGCCGACCGGCGCGGCCAGTTCGGCGACCCGCCACAGCGCTGCCCACACCTCGCTCGCCGCCCGCGCAGGGCTGCGCGGGTGCACGGCGACGGCCTGTTGCAGGAGGTCGGAGATCATCCGCGTCTCGGCACCCGCGTCCTGCATCACGGGGACGGTCAGCGGCTCGCCGATCGGCCGTAGTTCGAGATGGGCGTACAGATGCTCCGACCGTCCGCGGTAGCGGAACTGCACCACCGCCCCGGGCGGCACGAGACTCACCCGGCCGGGCCGGATCGCGTGCGTCACCCCGTCGACGGTGAGTTCGGCGGCGTACCGGTACAGGTGCAGCTGCCACAGATCCGGCAGCCGGAAGACGTCGCGAAGGCTCGCGGTCCCGTGCACGCCGACTCCCAGGCTCGCCACACGCGGCGGCGTGTCCAGGCAGACCTGCACGTAGGAACCGGGCGTGTCGACGGCAGTCACGATGAGAACGTACCAGTGGAGTCCGGGCCGGACCCGCTGGTGGGCCCCCACGCCCCAGGGCGTCGGCGCCGAGTCCACCAGCGGCATCCTCCACCGCTTCGCCACCTGCCTCGACGGCAACGGCCGGGCGACGGTCACGGCCGCGATCGTCGGCCGGGCGGCGTCGTTCAGGCGTCCTGGCGTCGAATGGTGGCCTTCTGGCGCAATTGGCCGGTGTGGTGGGTGATGGAGTCGATCCGGTCCGCGAGGTCGCGGTGGTGGGCCTTCAGGTGAGGCCGGGTCGCTGCAAGCGGGGCGACGAGACGGGCGGGATCGTCGTCGGCCAGGGCTTGGCGGAGATGTCCGAGGCAGGTGTGGGCAGCATCGGGGAGGTCGGTCAGGGCGGTGATCTGTCCGGCGAGGGTGCGCAGGTCGGCCGCATGGGTACGGGCCCATGCGGTGATGGTCCGGTCGGCCGCGCGGCGGTCCCGGGTGGCTTTGACCCGCTGTTCGCCGGTGGTGCCGTCGGCCCCGGGGCGCAGACGCAGGTAGCGGCGTTCGGCGGCCTGGCGGCTGGCGACGCCGAGGGGACCTGCGAGTTCGGCCCAACTGGCTCCTGCCTCCCGGGCCGATTCGATCAGGCTCGTTTCCCAGCCCGCGAGCTGTTCGCGCACCTCGCGCAGCAGCAGGAGCGAGGCCAGCACCTGCTCACGTTCTGCGCGTGAGGAGGGCGGTGCCTCGTCGGCGGTGCAGGCGCCGCGCACGGCTGCGTCTATGGCTTCCAGCGCGGCTGCGGCGGCGAGGAAGGGAACCGCGCCCGTATCCGGGTCCCGGTCGCGGTCCCGGGACGGGTCGCGCTGGGCTGCTGTGGGCACAGTGTCTCCTCCGACATGGCGTCATCCTCTGGATGACATCCAATTTGTCATCCAATCGATGACATGCTACAACGGATGTCAGGTGAATCGCATGGGCGAGCACATCTACGCCGAGTGCGACGCAGGTGCTGACCCTGTGCGTCCCTATCGCCGAGCGCGCCGAGCCCCGCAAGATCACCATCGGTGGACACGCAGAAGCACAAGGAGATCCAAGGCTGAGCGAGGTCGCGCCTGTATCAGCGACGGAGGCCGAGGAGGTGCTTGACCATGGAGCGAGGAAACAGCCAGGTCAGTCCGTGGGTGGACGACGAGAGGAAGCATGAACTCAAGGGCTTTCTGAGGTCCGGACACCCCACCCGCACGGAGGAGGCGTACGACCCCGAGCCGGCGGCCGACGACGATGTGAGGGTGGATGTCGGCGGCCCCGTTCCGCCGCCCGGTGCGGGAAGGGACCGGGCGCGCGCCGAGGCCGAGGCCGGACGGCTGAGGTCGGACCTGGCACGCCATCTGAACCGCAGCGACTTCCCGGCCGACCGCACCTCACTCCTGCGGACGCTCACCGAGGAGCATGTGCCGGACCCGCTGCTCGAAGCCGTACGAGACCTGCCCGCGGACGAGCGGTACGGGAACGCCGGACAAATCGTCCGGGCTCTGGGCTACCGGCCCCGCGTGTGAATGCGCAGGGCGGGAGTGCGAGGGCAGAGCTCACCATCGATCACGCCGAGGTGGACGGAAGGGTTCGGGAGAACCGAGGCGCAGTCGCTCGGGCCGCCAAGCGTCGGGAGCCGGCGGACGAGTCGGTATGTGTCAGCGCGTGAGCATGCCGGGAGCGGCAGCCGGCCGGCGGACAGGAATCCGGTGCCGTCCCGGGTGGCGTACGGGGTATGGGGGGCGTATGGGTGGAGTGCGTACGGCCGCCCCGTACGGGGCGGCGCGGGGATCGCCCCCGGGCTTGCGCACGCAGGAGCGGATGCGAGAATGGAGCGATGTGCCGAGCTGAGCCACGAGGCGCGGGGGCGGCAGGTCGGTGCCACTCTGCGCTGCAAGGACGGGCGAGACCTGGCACTGGCCGTGCGGGCCCACCCAGGGGTGGGCCCGCACGGGGCGCGGTACTGGATGCTGCTGGCCGCCGAGGAGGCCGAGACGCGGCGGTGGGAGGAGGACTGGGCGGTACTGTCCGGCCTGTTCACCCAGTCGCCGGTCGGTCTGTTGATCTCCGACACCGACCTGCGCTGCACCCGGCGCAATCTGGCACTGGAGCGGATGACCGGTGTGCCGATCGAGGAGCGGCTGGGCAAGCGGATCAGCGAGGCGCTGCCCGACCTGAACGCCGCCGAGGTCGAGGCGACGATGCAACGCGTCCTGGCCACCGGCGAACCGGTGGTCGACTTCATCCAACGCGGCCACACCCCGGCCGATCCGAGCCGTGAGCACGTCTGGTCCACCGGGATCTTCCGGCTCCAGGACTCCGAGGGAACGGCGCTCGGACTGTGCCACGCCATCGTCGACATCACCGATGTCCACCGGGCCAGGGAGCGGATGCAACTGGTCAACGAGGCGAGCCTACGCATCGGCACCACCCTGGATCTGGGGCGCACCGCAAAGGAACTGGCCGAGGTGGCGCTCAACCGACTGGCGGACAGCATCACGGTGGATCTGCTGGACTCGGTGCTCCGGGGCGACACGCCCGCGCCCGGCCCGGCCGACCAGGGCCTCACGCTGCGTCGGGCGGCCCACGAGAGCGCCTTCGAGTCGCTGAGGCCGCCGAAAACATTGGCCGTGGGCGACCTGAGCCGGTTCGGCCCGGCCTCGCCCCAGGCCCAATGCATGGCCGATCTCGAGGCGAAATGCATCGCCCACCTGGACCTCACGGCGCCATGGCTGGACGAGGATCCCAGGCGGGCTGCGATCATTCGTGCCACCGGGGTCCACTCGCTCATCGCCGTACCCCTGACCGCGCGGAACGTCCTGATGGGCGTGGCCACCTTCTACCGGTGGCGGAACCCCGAGTCCTTTGACGACGACGATGTCGCCCTGGCCGGTGAACTGGCCTCACGGGCCGCCGTCTGCATGGACAACGCCCGCCGCTACACCCGCGAACGCAACACCGCCCTGGCCCTGCAGCGCAGCCTGCTCCCGCAGTCCCTGCCCGTGCTCAACGCGGTGGAGGCCGCCGGCCGCTACCAGCCCGCCGGCTCGGACACCGATCTGGGCGGGGACTGGTTCGATGTGATTCCGCTGTCCGGGGCCCGGGTCGCCCTGGTGGTGGGCGATGTGCCCGGACACGGAGTCCAGGCCTCCGCCACCATGGGGCGGCTGCGCGCCGCGGTGCACACCCTGGCCGACCTCGAGCTGTCCCCTGACGAACTGCTCACCCACCTCGACGACCTGGTGGCCCGCCTCGCTGAGGAGGAAGGCGTGGGCCGCGACGAGCCCCACGCCGACGGGACCGCGATCGGGGCAACCTGCCTGTACGCGGTGTACGACCCCGTCGACCGGCGCTGCACGCTCGCCAGTGCCGGCCACTACCCACCCGCTGTGGCGGGCCCCGACGGCAGCGTCGACTTCCCGGCGGTGCCCGCAGGGCCACCGCTGGGTCTCGGGGGACTGCCGTTCGAGACGGCCGAACTGGACCTTGCCGAGGGCAGCCTGCTCGTTCTGTACACCAACGGACTGATCCTGGCCCGGGACCGGGACATCGACGTCGGCCTGGACTCGGTGCGCCGCATCCTGTCCCGGCCGGAGCCCGCGCTCGAGGACATCTGCCACCGGTTGACCGCGGCGCTGCTGCCGTTCCGGCCGCCGGACGATGTCGCTTTTCTGGTCGCCCGCACCCGCGCACTGGGCCCGGACCGCGTGGCTTCCTGGGATCTGCCGTCGGATCCCGCCATCGTGGTCGACGCGCGGACCGCTGCCACCCGGCAGCTGGACACATGGGGGCTGCAGGACATGGCGTACGTCACCGAACTGATGGTCAGCGAGTTGGTCACCAACGCCATCCGGTACGGCAAGCCGCCCATCCGGCTACGCCTGATCCACGATCAGAACCTCATCTGCGAAGTGTCCGACGGCAGCAGCACGGCCCCGAACCTGCGACGGGCCCACAACGACGACGAGGGCGGTCGCGGCCTGTTTCTCGTCGCCCAGCTCACCGACCACTGGGGCACCCGCTACGCCGCACGCGGCAAGACCATCTGGACCGAGCAGCCCCTGCCGAAGTGAGGTGGGGGACTCGGGTCGCGGCCGTGTTGCCGCCTCACAGGATCGTGCGATAGCCGTGACGCCGCAGCGGTTTCTCCCGCGCCGGCCCTGCCTTCGTGGTGTGCCCCGCTCGTCAGTCGCCCGTGGACGGTGCACTGTGGAAGTTATGGGAGGTGGGCAGCGCTTTGCCGGTTGGCGGCCATGGCAGTCGAGCCATGCGTTGCTGGTGATTCCCATCGCGCTCATCGTGGTGATCGCGGGCGTGGACATCCTGGTCCCGGCCGACGTGCACCTCGGTCCGCTGCTGGTCATCGCGCCGGCGATCACCGCCTCGTTCGCCGGTCCCCGGCTGAGCGGCGCGATCGGGCTCCTGGCTGTGGCGGCCCAGGCGTACATCGGCTGGCACTTCGGCTTGCTTTTCTCCCGCAACGTGGTGGTGCAGGTCGTCGCGCTGGCGGTGCTCTCATCCCTGATCGTGTTCTTCTGCGTGGTGCGTGAGCGGCGCGAAAGGAAGCTGGATCAGGTGCGGTCGGTGGCCGAGGCCGCGCAGCACGTGCTGCTGTGGCCCATCCCGGACCGGATCGGTCCGTTGCGGACGGCCTGCCTGTATCTGGCGGCCGAGGACGAGGCAGAGATCGGCGGTGACCTGTACGCGGCCACCCGCACCGAAGGTGGCACCCGCCTGTTGATCGGGGACGTACGGGGCAAGGGCCTGGCCGCCATCGGGGAGGCGGCACTGCTCCTCGGCGCCTTCCGTGAGGCCGCCCACCAGCACACCTCCCTGCCCGCACTGGCCGACGCCCTGAATCAGAGTGTGGACCGCTACCAGGCAGAATTCTCCGAGCCGGAGGGTGAGGTCGGGGAACGCTTCGTCACCGCCCTGATGCTGGAGATCCCCGACGACGACCACATCACCCGGATGACCAGCTGCGGGCACCCCCCGCCCCTGCTGCTCAGCCCCGGCCACTCCGTCACTGTCCCGAGCCTGCACCCCGCGCCTCCGCTGGGGCTCGGCGCGAGGGGACCAGCCGCCCACACCCTTGACGTGTTCACCTTCGAGGCCGGCGACACCCTTGTCCTGTACACCGACGGCGTCATCGAGGCCCGTGACCAGGCCGGTGACTTCTATCCCTTCGCGGAACGAGCGGGCCAGTGGACCGAGTGCAACCCCAAGGCACTCCTGCACCACATCCGGCGTGACCTCCTCGCTCACGCGGGCGGGCGCCTCGGTGACGACGCAGCCCTCATCGCGATCCACCGAGCACCCCACCACCACCGGGCCCGCTCCCACGAAATGATCAGCCTGGTGACGGGCTGCGCCACGGCCCCGCAGCCCAACCACGGGGATGAGCCGGGCGATCTGCCGAAGCAGCAGAAGAGCGGAATCGCTCCTCCCGCTCAGCGTCCTGCGTAGGCGGTCCGCCGCCGACGAGCGGCCGCGGACCGGAGCCGGGAGGGGCGGCGGTTCCCCGTGGCTCAGGTGATCTTGGGCATGTCACCCTTCGTTGTCTTGAGGTCGATCACGGAAAAGGCCGCGCCCTGCGGGTCGGAGACGGCCGCGAAGCGGCCGAACGGGCTGTCGTGCGGACCGAAGTGCACGTGGCCGCCGTGTTTGGTGACGGTGGCGATCGCGTCGTCGCAGCTGTCGACGGCGAAGTAGACGTTGACGTATGGGGGGACCTCGGCCGGCCAGTCCTTCGTCATCTTCATCCGGCCGAGCGCGGTGTCGTCGTCGAGGTCGTAGAGCTTGAAGTCGATGGCCTCGTCCTGCATGGTCTTTACGCCGTAGCCGAAGACAGCGGGGAAGAAACCGTCGGCCTTCTCCACATCGCGTGTGGTGATCTCGGCCCAGCAGAACGCGCCGGCCTCGCCCTGCTTCTCGAAGCCCTCGTGCGTGCCCGCCTGCCAGACGCCGAAGACGACGCCGCTCGGGTCCTTGGCCATCAGCATCTTGCCGAACTCGCCGACGGACATGGGCTCCATCATCAACTCGCCGCCGTTGGCGCGGATTGTGGCGGCGGCGGCGTCGACGTCCGACGAGGCGATGTAGATGCTCCAGGCCGGCGGGCCTTCCCAGCCGGGCATCTGGGGAGACAGGGCGGCGACATTCTTACCGCCTGAGTACGCCTGCGTGTACTTGCCGTACTCCTCCGACGACTCGCCGAAGGTCCAGCCCAGCAGTTCACCGTAGAAGCCCTTCGCGGCCTCCAGGTCGGGGAACATCGCGTCGGCCCAACAGGGCGCGCCTTCAGGTTTCGCGGCCATGGTCTGACTGCCTCCTGGTCGAGGGACATGACTGGTGACTGGCTGGCCACGCTATTCGTTGATCTTGCACCATGCCTGGCAAATAATTCGAACATATGGTCAATTTTTCAGGTGCGGTCAGCACCGGCGTGCTGGACAGGTCTTCCGTCCGGCCGGAGTCAGGCCGACGAGGAGACCCCGACTGACTGTCCGGCTCGGGTGTTGTGCTGCTCGGCCCAGGTGTGCAGTGCTGTCATGCAGGCGTGATCCAGGTGTCGGAGCCCGGCCAGGTCCAGCTCGACCGAACGGTCCTTCGGGATGTTCGAGAGAGTGTCCAGGATCCGGGGCAGCCGCAGGAAGGTGGCGTTGCCCTGGAGCCGGACCCGGATCGGGCCGGCAGCATGGTCGATGCTGTCGATGTGAACGTGAGAGGTGGCCCAGGCCGCTTTGACGATCGCGAGCAGCAGTCCGATCAGGACGCCCTCGAACATATTGGTCAGCACGATCGCTCCGGCGGTGACGGCCAGCACGACGGCCTCACCGCGGTGCTCGCGCCACAGCGAGCCCAATTCGCTCACGGGCAGCAGCTTCCAGCCCGCGTGCACGAGGATGCCCGCGAGTGAGGCGGTGGGGATGACACCGAGTGCGGCGGGCAGGAGCGCGGCGAACAGCAGCAGCCATGCACCGTGCAGCACGCGGGAAGCCTTGGTGCGTGCCCCGGCCTGGACGTTGGCCGCGCTGCGTACGATCACGGCGGTCATCGGGAGAGCCCCGAGCAGCCCGCAGACGGTGTTGCCGGCTCCCTGAGCCATGAGTTCCTTGTCGTAGTGGGTACGGGGTCCGTCGTGCAGTCGGTCCACCGCTGCCGCGCTGAACAGGCTCTCCGCCGAGGCAATGAGGGTGAACGCCACGATCGTGCTGAGCACCCCGAGCTCGGCCAGGCGGCCGAAGTCAGCGGCGCCCGGGGGCTGGATCGAGTCGAGCAGACCCTGCACCTGGACCCGGGCGACCGGCAGGTCGAAAGCCGCCGTAGCGGCGGCAGCCATCGTCACCGCCACGAGCGGCGCGGGAACACGCTGCACCTTGGCCGGCAGCCGTTTCCAGAGCACCACGACGGTGATGGTTCCTGCCCCGATGCCCAGGGCGGTCACGGCTGTGGGAGAGTCCAGCGCCCGGGCGGCCAGGCCGGGCAGCCCGGCGAGATTCGCCGTGCTGGTGCCGGGAGCCCTCGTATCGGTCAGGGCGTAGAGCTGTCCGACGATCAGTACCAGCCCGATGCCCGCCAGCATGCCGTGGATGACGGCAGGTGAGATCGCGCGGAACCAGCGTCCCCACTTCATCAAGCCCATGAGGAGTTGGAGCAGTCCAGCGGCGAGGACCAGTACACCGAGGACGGGCAGGCCGAATTCCTGTACGGCTGTGTAGACCAGGACGGTCAGGCCGGCGGCCGGTCCGCTGACCTGGAGGCTGCTGCCGGGCAGGAGGCCGGTGAGGAGTCCTCCCACGACGCCGGTGAGCAGGCCGAGTTCGGCCGGGACGCCGGAGGCGACGGCGACGCCCACACACAGCGGCAGGGCGACGAGAAACACGACGAGAGAGGCAGTCAGATCGGTGCGCAGAGCGCGCTTGAGCGGTGTGGAAATGGCAGGCATGGCGTTCTTTCGTCGGAGGGAAGGAACGTCGCGGGTGTCGCGACCGGACGGTACGGCGCAGGTGCCGTCATCCGGGCGGTTCACAGGGGCTGGAAGCCGCTGCTTCCTGGGCGGCCGACCAAGACGTCGCCGGTCTTGACGGTGTGGTTCCAGTCACGGCCGCCCGGACTCGTTGGGGGCATCCCCCTGGAGCCGCAGCAGGCGATGAACGGGGCCTGCAAACGCTGCCCCCGGGTCGGGTCGGCGCATTCGAGTTGCTGAACAGCGATCGTCGAGGGGAGGTTACGGGCGTGTTCGATGAGCGATTGCATGGTCGGCCTCGTGCTCTTCGGTACGGCGGGACAGGACGCGACGAGGCGCGCCCCGCACCTCGGCCCTGAAGCGGGTGACGGAGCGGACGTGGGGGGCCGGCAGTCCGGTACGCGTTCCGGTGCGGTCCCTCGCGAAGGCGTCAGCGGAACATGGCGGTGAGCCGCCGCAGGGCGCTCGCGACGGGGCGCGGCGGCTGACGATGCTGTGCGGACTGAGGACCGGCAAGCGCATCCGGTACGGGAGGTTCCTCGTCCGCGGGGGATCGGTCAGCCGAAGGGGATGCGGCGCTCACCGGTGTGGGTGGGTGCCTGCGTGCGGAGCGGGCGGCTTCGGCCTGTACCAGTGCGCCGACAGCGGCATAGACGTCGATGGGCATGGCGGATCCCTTGCGGTGCTGGTCCGGAATGAACGGCGGCAGCGGACCGCCCGTTACGCGTCAGCCCTCGGTCGGAGAGTCCGGCGGGCGGGCAGTCGGGTTCCGTCAGCAGCGCAGGACGATGGTCCGTGACGGCCATGCGCCCGAAACGATCGAGGAGTTGACGCAGGCGGGGGCGTTGCCCTGACCCGCGGGTGCGTCGCCGACCGGCGCGCCGACGACGGCCTTCGCCGGGTGTGCTGCCGCCGAGAGGGGCCGTGGCGTGTAGGCCGCGGCATCGCACACGGATGCGGCGCCGCCGTCCGGGAGCTCACGGCCTTCACCTGTGGTGACCCTGGCGCACGTGACGGGACAGTCTTTGTCCACGTCCGGTGAGTCAGCAGCGGAAGCGGCAATGCTGCGGTGGCAGTCGTCGGCATCAGGTGCCGGCATATGGATCGGGCCGGGTGTGAACATCGAGTGCACGAAGGCCAGCAGGACGAGGAGCACCACGGCGCGCAGACCACCGCATGGTGCGGTGTGCGCCCAGCCGATGGTGTGCCTCATGTGGATCTCCAGTGCTCCCTGCCAGGAAACCCCTGCGGGGCGGACAACGGCACGCCGAAGGCCACCAGTGGGGAGGACATTCACCTGATCTGGCTATCGAATCGATCAGTTGTCCCTCGGCTGGATCACGATCCCTGATCAGGGCCGTTGCGGCGGCTCCCGACACGGTGTCGGGCCGCGCGCCGTGGCTCAGCGGCCCTTGTAGTTGATCTATATCCGTCAGGATGTAGTGATCACGGCTCTGACCTGCAGTTCAGTGATCAGAACGCACCTCCCGAGTCGCGTCAGGGACATTGCAGGGATTTTCTACCCGTGATCTTGCTCGCAGCCACGAGTCCATGGCTGCGAGCCCTCGCTGCCCCGCCCCGGGCATGAAGTGCGCGTAGTTGTCGAGCGTGATCTCGGCGGATGAGTGGCCAAGCCACTGCGACACGGTCACGATTGATTCGCCGGCCTCCAGTTGGACGCTGGCGTAGGTGTGGCGGAGCACGTGGAACATGTCCTCCCGAGAGGACTCGACCGGTGTGGTGGAGCTGTCTAGGACTGCACCACACGGAGGTCTTCGTATCCCGGTCGCTCATGTGGCCGAGGAGATGGGGATCTCGCGGGCGACCGCCCACAAGTGGGTGCGACGGTGGCGCACGGAAGGCGATCCGGGGTTGTTCGACCGCTCGAGCCGGCCGCACACGACCCCGCATCGCACGGTGAGGAGGTGCTCATGGCTCTCCCGTTGGTGTACCGACCGTGACCGTGGTGGACAGCCGCACCCACCCCCACGGCGGCCCCATGCGCGGCCGCGTCGTGCTCCGACCCGCCCCCGCGTCCAGTGGGCGCAGGCCATCTCATCCGCTGCCCCACGACGACCAAGGTCGGGTCCTGGATCCGCATCACTCGGATGTGACAGACCGCCAGACACCCTTGCCGTGAGTGCCCCATGATGTCCCCCTCATCACGCAACGTCCTGGGGGGCCATGCGCACCCACACCGCCCTCGCGGCCGCCGCCATCACCCTGCTTGCCCTCACCGGCTGCAACAGCGACACCAAGGCCGACCCCGCCGCCTGCAAGGCTGCCATGGCCAAAGCGTTCGACGACGCCATCGCGGCAGGCAACGAGGCCAAGAAGAGCAAGAGCCCGGCCGCCTGCGACGGAGTCGACAACAAGACGCTCCAACGCATCGCCGGTGAACTGATCAGCGATCGGGCCGGCAAACCGGCCGAGGACGCGGTGACTCCTCCCCCTGGTAAGCGAGGGGGCTTCTCGCTATGCCTGGTTGGCGTCGCGATGGGCCAGCCCGGCCCGTAGAACGTTCACGGCTCCCACCGTGTCCGCGTGCGCGGTGT
>NZ_JBEXID010000106.1:0-18656 GCF_040608395.1 Streptomyces sp. NPDC005181 | reverse complement strand
TGACCACCGGACAGCGCGCCGCCCGGCTGGCGGAGCCGGTCCCGTACTTCCTTCCACAGGCCGGCGCGGGTCAGGCACTCCTCGACCAGCTGGTCCTTCTCACGGCGCCCGGCGCGGACCCCGGTGAGGCGGAGTCCGGCGACCACGTTGTCGTAGATGGACATGGCCGGGAACGGGTTGGGCTTCTGGAAGACCATGCCGATGTTGCGGCGGGCGTCGGTGAGACGGCGCCCGGGCGCGTAGATGTCCTCGCCCTCGAACAGGACCTCGCCGCCGAACTGCGCGGAGGGGATCAGCTCGTGCATCCGGTTCAGAGTGCGCAGGAAGGTCGACTTGCCGCAGCCGGAAGGGCCGATGAGGGAGGTGACCTCACCGGCGGGCATGTCGAGGGAGACCCGTTCCAACACCTTGTGGGTGCCGAACCAGGCGGAGATGTTGCGGGCCTCCAGCGAGGCGGGCCCGGGAGACGGCACACCGGCCGGGGATACGGCCGGAACAGCGGGAAGGACGGCGGTGCCGGTCGTGGCGGAGTAGGTGGGGAGCGATTCGGTCGCGGCGGAGTCGGTCACGGCGGATACCTCGGAGGTCAGAGAAGGTTGGGGAGCAGCTGGGTGACCTGGCCGGCGACCTGGAGTCCCAGGACGGCCATGACAGGGGCGCACACGATCCAGGTCTGGTGTCGGCCCCACCGGTGCCAGGCCCACACCGAGGCGATCGCGACGACGACGAGGGCCTGAAGCCACATCACCAGTTCCCAGGGGACGCCGTCGGTGCTGGCGAGGGGCTGTTCGGAGTCGGGGAGCGATCCGGGCACGATGGTGGGGGGCGGGGTCTCCGAGACGCCGGACACCAGGTCGGCGTCCACGCGCAGGATGCCGGACGGCTGGTACAGGTGGCCGGTCGCGGTGACCAGGACCAGCCGTCCCTTGCCCGCGGCGGCGGGGGCCGGCGCGGGGTCGCCGGCCCGGCGGACGCCGAGGACGCGGTAGGTGGCTTTGCCCTGCCCTGTGGTGAGGGTCAGCGTGTCGCCGGCGACGAGCGTGTGCAGGTCGCCGAAGGGGCCCCCGTACGCGGCCGCACGGCCGAACAGCACGCTGGACCCGGCCTGTCCGGGCATCGGAGTGTCCCGGCGGTGGCCGGGTCCCTCGCTCAGGACGTGCGAGTCGGTGCCCTCCAGGACGGTGACGTGGTGAAGGTGAAGCCGGGGGATGTCGATCAGGGCGACCGGGGTGCCCGGAGCCAGCAGGTGGCCCTGCTGGTCGGTCTGGGCGACCGGCGCGGTGCCCTCGGCGAGGGAGGCTCGCAGCGCGTCGAACGCCGACTGCTGCGCGGCACGGTACTGGAGAGGACTGACCAGCAGGATCTGGACGACCAGGCCCAGCAGGAGGGCGGCGAGCGTCAGCAGCGTCCCGCGCGCGAGGTGCCGGGCGGCCGGGAGGCGCAGCACGGGTGTCGGCGCGCCCGGCACAGGCGTGCGGGGTGGGGTCTGTACGGCGACCGTCACGGCGGCCTGCCTCCTTCACGGGGGATTATGGGGATTGCAGGGATTTATGCGACTACGGGATGACGGGCGCCGCTCGGAGGGGTGCGCCGGAGAGGCCGCGAGGGCCTCCCCGGCGCGGTGGGTCACTTGGAGGTGATGGTGAAGTTGGCGCCGTTGCGCGCGAGGGTCGTGGAGGTACCGGTGTAGTGCGTGTGCAGCGTGTGCTTGCCCGTGCGGAGCGTCGGCAGGGTCACGACGACCTTGCCGCTCACGAGGGTGCCGGTCGCGAGGACCTTGGTGCCCTCCATGATCTGCACCTTGCCGGTGGGGACGAAGCCCGTTGCCTTGACCGTGGCGGTCACCTTGGCGTGGGCGGTGTGGCTCACCGTGGTCGGGTAGCTGGTGATGACGGTCGGGGTGGCCTTGGCCACCGTCAGCTTGACGGTGGTCGAGGACGCGCTCAGCGTGCTGCTGCCGGCGTAGGCCACCGACAGGTTGTGCGTGGTGACCGAGAGGCGGTTGGACAGCGCGACGGAGACCTTGCCGCCGCTCAGGGTGCCGGTGCCGAGGACCTTCGTACCCTCCAGGACCGTGACCTTGCCGGTCGCGGTGACGGCGTGGGTGTCGGTGACGCTCACGCTGACCTTCGGCGTGATGCCGTAGGCGACCTTCGCGGCGGTGGCCGCGGTGTGGCTGGCGTACTTGACCGGGGTGGTCACCGTGGCCGGGATACCGCCGCCGACCAGGTTGTTCGCCGTGACCGTGGCGGTGTACTTCGCGGCCTTGAGGCCGGTGAACACGAACGACTTGGTGGTGGCGGGGAAGTCCTTGTTCTGGACGGGCAGGCCGTTGGCGTCGGTCAGCACCACGCGGTAGTCGGTGACCGGCAGGCCGGTCGCCGCGGGGGCGGTCCAGGAGACGTTGAGGCTTCCGCTGCCCGTGACGGCCTTGGTCGCCGGGGTGCCCGGGAGGGCGGTGGGAAGGGTGGAGTCCTCCAGGCCGCCGAACTTGGCGTGCTTGGCGGGGTTGATGGACCCGTTGTACGGCTCGTTCACGAAACCGAACTTGGCGATTACACCCTCGGCGGTGTCCGTGGCCAGGGCGGCCTCGTGGGTGCCGTTGGTGACGAAGACGTCGAACAGCGACTTGTCGAAGAAGACGCTGGTGGGGTCGATCGCCCTGCTGGGGACGACGTTGAAGACATCGCGGCCGAAGGTCGCGTCGTTGTAGAAGTCGGTGGCGGGGGCGAGCTTGCCGTCCGTCTTCACGGCGACCGGGGAGCTGAAGGTCTGGTTGCCGGGGAGCTGGAGGCTGGCCAGGAAGGCGCCGTCCGCGATCGCCTTCTTGCTGTGATCGGGAGCGATGCCGTTGTTCTGCGCGATCCAGCTCGCCACGGAGAACGGAACCAGGTCGCCGTCGCTCTTCACGGCGTCGTCGGCCTGGTTCTCCTGGACGACGGTGGCGATCTTGTCGACCGCGGCGTCGTCGGGGACACCGATGGCGCCCAGGAAGAACTTCCGGGTGCCGGAGCCGCCCTGCGGGATGAAGGGCCTGACCTGCTGGCCGTTCACCACGGTGAGGACACCCGAGTAGATGTCGTGCAGCTGGGCGGTCGTCAGGTTCTGCAGGGCGCTGCCCTTGACGGCGACTCCGACGGCGTCCCGGGCGAACGGGATGTACGTCAGGGCCGTGCCGGAGGCGCTCGGGCCGCCGGAGG
The DNA here is from genome assembly GCF_040608395.1 of Streptomyces sp. NPDC005181. Classification (NCBI taxonomy): domain Bacteria; kingdom Bacillati; phylum Actinomycetota; class Actinomycetes; order Kitasatosporales; family Streptomycetaceae; genus Streptomyces; species Streptomyces sp. NPDC005181. The sequence goes on along the minus strand of NZ_JBEXID010000106.1, from coordinate 15,456 downwards.
AGCGCGCGAAGTCGACCTGGTTCGTGATGCTGGCGCCGGTGCCGAACGGGACGCCCGCGAGGGAGTCCGTGAGGGCCGTGCGGCCCTTGCCGGAACCGTTGGGGCGCAGGAAGGACGGGCCGCCCTCCCGGGTGGTGATCTTCGAGTCGACGGCGCCGGTACCGGGCTCGATCGCGTCGTACGAAGCGATGCCGTCGCTGCCGGCCTTCACGGCGGTGTCGGCGTAGCTGGTGCCGTTGACGGTGTCGCCGGCCAGGGCGTTGAGTACGTCCTGCGTGGTGTCGGAACCGACGCCGACCAGCGTGCGGAAGGTGCCCGCGGGCGTGGGGTCGGCGGACGCCGGGCTGGCGAGAGCCAGGCCACCGGCCACGGCGGCGGCGGCTACAGCCGTCGCGGTGAGGCGGATTCTACGCATGGAGTTCTCCTGCTCGGAACAGTGATACGCGTGGTGACGCATGGGTTTCTGGCAAGGTGGAGCGCGCCGTCCGCCCCGACTGCCTTTCGGGGCGGGCGGTGGTCTTGGGTTTCTCAGGGGCGAAGGCGCAGCCGCCGGGGCAGGGTCAGGCGGGGCAGGACGGTGACGCTGCGGCCGCCCGGGAGGGGCAGCCGCAGCGGCAGCCGGATCCTCGACCCGCCCGCGAAGGGCGCCCCGATCGCGGCGGCGGCGCCGAGGGCGGCACCGGTCGGTATCGCGTAGCGCAGGGAGCTGCTGGGGTCCCCCGGGGTGATGCCGTTGGCGGTGGTCTCCACCGCCGCGCCGCCGCCGAAGGACGCCGCCGCGCTGGGGGACGGGCTGCCGGGCTTCCCGGTGCCGCCGGCACCGGAAGCACCCGCGACGCCCGAGGAACCGGTGCCGGCGGACGTACCGGCTCCGCCGGAGGAACCGGCGCCGCCGCCCGCCTGGTCGTCCGTGGGGTCGCCGGCGGAGGACTGGCCCTTCCAGTTGGCGATCACGGTCGCGGCCTGGCGTGCCTGGGTCCGCAGCGCCGTGGGCAGGGGTGCGTAGCCCGGAGGCAGATCACCCGGGTCGCTGCCGGTGGTCTGGCCCGACCCGGCGGCGTAGTTCAGCAGCCGGGCGTAGTCCTTGCGCGCGCCGGCCGTCAGCGCGGCGGGACGCACCGCGCCGTACACCAGCTGCGCCAGCGGGTAGGCGTCCTTCGCCTTGGCTCCGGCCGGGTCGACGGGGTGCACGGTGTCGCCGGCCGCACCCGCCGCCGCGGTGGTCAGCGTGGTCACGGTGGGTGCGGTGAACTTCCCTGCGGCGTTGCGTAGTTTGGCGCTCTGAAGGCTGTAGCGGGCGGCCGACGCGGCGTCCGTGATGCTGATCACGAAGCGCGAGCCGACGATCTGCGGGCCCACGCTCTTGTAGGCGGGCGGTACGGCGAGGGCGTCCCAGTAGGACTTCCACAGGGTGTCGGCGCGGCGGGTGCTCAGCGCGGCGGCGTGCATGTCGTCCACGTAGGGGTGGAAGTCCGTCATGCACTGCTTGCCGGCGACACCGGTCTCTGTCGGGATCAGGCACCACGGGTCGCTCTTGGGGAAGTCGTTACGGGCCAGCTCGAAGGCGAGGCCGGTGGGGTTCACGTCCGCGCTCGTACTGAAGTAGGGGTTGACGTGCATGCCCCACTCGTCGGAAACGCCGGACAGGAAGTGCCGGGCGTCCTTGTCGGAGGCGATCCACTTCCACACCGTACGAGCGGTGTCCGAATGACCGAGCGTGGTGATCAGATCCGTGTCTGTGGCCGGTGTCTCGGCGACGGAGAGGTGGGCGAACTCCGGGTTGAGGGAGAGGAATTCGGGGTCGGTGACCAGGCCGGCGGGGTTGCTCACGGCCCACTGGTAGCCCTTGGCGGCCTCCGGCGTGGACGTACCGCCCGAGGATCTGGTCACGACCGAGCCCCATACGGAGCCGCGGTACGACTCGGTGAGCAGCTTGGCGACCAGCCTGGGGGTCAGGCTGATGGACTGCACCTTGGTGCCCGAGATCCTCTGCGTGGACTCCGGGGCACCCGCTTTGGCCCTGCGCTCGATGGTGAAGCCGATGACGGCGCCGGACAGCGCGACGGGTGCGTAGGCGGTCAGACCGCCCGGTGCGGTGGTGCCGGGGTCGTCGCCGAGCGCACGGGTGGTGAAGGCGAGTCCGGCCTTGCCGTCCCGGGAGAGCCGGGCTCGGGCGTCGGGTTCACCCATCTCGGTGTAGCCGTAGACCGTGCCGGTGGGGCACAGCGCGGCCTGCCAGCTCGTCATGGCATCGGCGGCCAGCTCGCTGCCGGTGGTGGCCCGCTCGTCCGCGCCCAGGGCGCAGTTCGAGGCGACCGAGTTGAAGCCCAGCTTGATCGCGACCCGGTTCTTCCAGTTGGTGGAGGACACCGGGGAGCCGGCGTTGACCTGTGTCCTGTCGGCGTATGGCTGGCCGTCGAGGTCGAGGTGACCCTGCGGGACGATCACCAGCCAGCAGGAGCGGGGGGTGGTGACGCCGGCCTTGGTGACCGGGACGCCACAGCCGAGGTGCGGGGCCTCGTTGGCGGTCTGCACCTCGAAGAACTCCTGGCCGGTGCCGTCGGAGCTGGTGCGGGCGAAGTCGACCTCGTTGGTGGTGTTGTAGTTGAACAACGGGTTGTTCTGGGTGTTCTTGGTGATCACCGTGCCGTCGACGGACTTGAACGGCACCTCACCCTGGCCGAAGGCGCCGCCCGCTCCGTAGCTGTCGTCCTGGCCGTAATTCGACGGGTCGGCGCTGTAGGTGACGGACCTGGTGTCGTCGTAGGCGTTGCCGGGCCAGCCCCCGCGGTTGGTGGTGGGCGACGCGCCGTACTGGCACTGGGTGCGCGACGGGCCGGGGTTGCCCTTGACGGTCCCGTCGTCATCGCCCCAGCACTGCATGATCTGGACGAAGTCGGTGTTGAACAGGGCGCCGGCGAACGCGGTGGACCTCCCGCCGGTCCAGCTCACGGAGACAGCCTGGTTGGTGAGATGCGTGGTCTGGCTGACCGTGAACCTCATGTCCTTGAACTCACCGCGCCCGGACACGGTCACGGTGGAGTCCGCCACGGCGGCGGCCGGCTGGGCGGCCTGCGCCGCGACGGCACCGAGCAGGGCGCCGATCACCGCCCCCGCACCCAGGCGCAGGGTGATGCGGCGCAGACGGTTCGTGGCTGAGGTCTTCACGAGGCCGAGTCCTTTCGGGAGGCGAGTGCCCGGGACATGGCGGAAGGAAGCAGCACCAGGCCCAGCAGCACGATCGCGGTCAGCAGCATCAGGGTCTGTGCGCCGCCCCAGCCGCCACGGCCGGCCACGGTGACCGGCTCGGCGAGGTTCACGGAGCCGGCCGCGCCGCCCGACGCGACATCGCCTCCGGCACCGCCGGTGGCGCCGCCCCCGGAGGTGAGTGCCTGACCGGTGTCCGGGTCGACGGACGAGCCTCCTCCCGCACCGCCGGCTGCCGCTCCGCCGGCGGCGCCGGCCGAGCCCCCGGACGTGCCGGTGCCTCCACTGCCTTTGGTGCCGCCGGTGGCGGACGCGCCGGTGGCGCCCGAGCCGCCCTTCGCGCCGCCGCTGCCGGTGGTGCAGGCCGTTGCGCCCTTCTTGTCGCACGCACTGGGGTACGGAGCGGTCTGGGCGAGGCGGTTGCTGCCGTCGGCGCTGAAGGTGGGGTTGTTGCAGCCCTTGATGTTGATGTTCTGGGTCTTGACGCCGGGAACCCTGCGGATCTGCTCGAACCCGGCCTTGACCAGGTTGATGGGCAGCGGTGAGTAACCGAGTTTGTCGGCCTGCTGCTGCCCCTGGCACATGAAGTAGTAGGAGAAGGCGCCGAGCGTCTTGCCCTTGGCCTCGGTGAAGGTGCCCTGAGCCTTCAGCGGGAGGACCATGTAGGAGTAGCTGGACAGCGGGTAGTTGCGCCTGTCGCTGTCGTTGTAGACCCCTTCGAGCTTCTGCGTGAGGTAGTCCGGCGAACTCTTGTTGGTGTTGATCCGCGCCTTGAGGAGCGAGACCGCGACATTCTGCGCGGTCGGCTCGGTGTAGTAACCGGAGTGGTTGAGCACCTTGACGACCGGGAAGTGCGCGTTCAGCGCGTACGAGTAGTTGACGTAGCCGATCGAGCCCTCGCCGTACCCCTGTGCCACATAGCCCGCGACACCGAGGTCACCGGACTGGGCGATCATGCCGGGCACGGTCGGGAAGTACGACGTCTGGCCGCAGGCCCCGGTGCGGCCCACCTTCGCGCAGTACGTGCTCCACAGCGAGGAGTGCTGGTTGGCCATCCACTGCGTGAACTGCGCGGTGGAACCGGAGCCGTCGGACCGTACGACAGGGACGATGATGCGGTGCGGCAGCTTCATGCCGGGGTTGTCCGCGGCGATGACCGGGTCGTCCCAGTAGGAGATTGCCCGGGTATAGATCTTGGTGACCACATCGCCCGACAGCCGCAGGTTGGTGACCTTCTTGCCGCCGATGGTCAGGTGGTACATGAACACCGTGCCGCCGGCCACGATCGGCATGTACGCGTACGTACCGGGGGCCGGGTTCTCGGCCGCGGAGCCGTCGGTGGGGTGGGTCTGGAACGGGATGTCGGAGACCGCGAAGTCCACGGTTCCGTTGAGGAACTGACGGCGGCCGTCGGAGGATCCGGTACCGGAGTAACTGATCCGCATGCCGTACTGGTTGACGTCGCGGCGCCACTCGTCGACGGCGTTCTCGGCCCAGGTGGAGCCGGCCCCGGCGATCGGGGTGTAGCTGTCCGGCGCGGCGCCGACCTGTGTCACCGGGCCGAGCAGGATCGAGGCGAGCACGCCGAACACCATGGTCAGGGTGAGCCAGGCGCGGGGTGCGAAATGGCTGGGCATCAGTCGTTCACTCCGGATACGGACGCGGGGGCGGCGGGGTCCCCGCCGGGAAGGATCGGGGCGGGGTCGTGCAGGTCCTCGAAACGCCGGGTGTCACGGAGTGAGGCACGGGCGGTACGCCGTGCCTGCCGCTTGTTCTGCTGACCGGGGCCGCGGCCACCGAGGACGCGGGCCACCGCGAAGAGCACCAGGACGAGCGCCATCAGTACGGCAGCGGCGCCGAACCCGCGGGCGATCATCGTGGGCTCGGGCGACTTGATGAAGGAGAAGACCGCGAGCGGCAGCGACACCATCGGGCCGGAGGTCGGGTCGGCGTTCAGGGCGGCGGTGAAGCCCGCGGTGAGCAGGACCGGTGAGGTCTCGCCGATGCCGCGCGCGGTGCCCAGGATCACCGCGGTGGCCAGGCCGGAACGTGCGGTCGGCAGGATGACGTGCCATACGGTCCGCATCCGCGGCGCGCCCAGCGCCTCGGCGGCCTCGGTGAGGTTACCGGGGACGAGTCGCAGGACGACGTCCGCCGCCCGGATGACGATCGGCAGCATCATCACGCTGATCGCGAACCCGGCCGCGAGACCGGACTTCTGGAGTCCGAGGCCGAGGATCCAGATCGCGTACACCATCAGGCCGGCGACGATGGACGGCAGCGCCGTCATGGCCTCGACGATGGTGCGTACGAAGCGGGCGAAGCGGCCGGTGATCTGGTTGAGGTAGACCGCGCAGGCCAGCCCCAGCGGGACGGTGATGGCGAGCGCGATGCTGATCATAATGAGCGTGCCGAGCATCGCGTGGGCGATCCCGCCCTTGGACAGCGGGTCCAGAGGTCCCGCCGCCTGCATGTCCTCAGTGAAGAAGTTCAGGTGGGGCAGCGCGTCGCGGCCTCGGTAGAGGGTGAAGCCGACCACCAGGACGAGCGCGAGGAACATCAGGCCGGCCGCCGACCACAGGACCACGGTCATCAGCCGGTCGCGGACGGCAGGGCCGTCCTCCTCCAGTCCGGTCAGCACCGCGTAGATGCCGAGGAACACCAAGTAGGCGACGACGGCGAAGCCCAGCGCCCCGGACAGGGGCGCGAGTTCACCGAACAGCAGCACCGCGACGCACAGGCCCGCGGCCGCGGCACCGCACAGCGCGAGCACGCCGTTGCGGGTGACGCCGCCGATGCGGCGGGGCCGGTCTTCGACGACCGCCGCGACGGTCGGCGCCGGCTCGGACGCGGTCGCCTCGACGGTCGTGGGGGTGTTTTCAAGGACGGTCATGTCAGCCCTCGCTCTGGGCACCGGAACGGGACCGGGCCACGATCGAAGAGGCGGTGAAGTTGACCGCCAGGGTGAGCAGGAAGAGCGCCAGGCCCGCCGCCATCAGCGCCGACATGCCGAAGTCGGAAGCGTCCCCGTAGTGCAGGGCGATCAGCGAGGAAACCGAGTTGGCTCCGGTCTGCAGGATGTGCGGCTGAATGGTGAAGACCGGGGAGATGATCAGGTAGACCGCGATGGTCTCACCGAGCGCCCGGCCGAGCCCCAGCATGGTGCCGCCGATGATTCCGCCCTTGCCGTAGGGGATGACGACCGTACGGATCACTCCCCAGCGGGTGGACCCGAGCGCGTACGCCCCTTCCCGCTCCCCCGCGGGGGCCTGCGAGAACACCTCGCGCATCACCGAGCACATGATCGGCGCGACCATCAGCGCGACCACGATGCCCGCGATGAACGAGGAGGCCGTGTAGACGCTCGTGGAGGCGAGCGGCTGGTCCGCCTCCACGCCGTCCACCTGCAGGAAGGGGACCCAGCCGAACCAGGTCGACAGCCAGCGCGTCAGGCCGATCACGTGCTGCTGGAAAAAGAACAGGCCCCAGAGCCCGTAGACCACCGACGGCACAGCGGCCATCAGGTCGACCATCGCGATCAGCGTCCTGCGGAGCTTCAGCGGCGCCACGTCGGAGATGAACAGCGCGGTGCCCAGCGCCAGCGGTACCGCCACCACGACCGCCACGGCTGCGATCAGCAGGGTGCCGGTGAGTACGGCGGCGATACCGAACTTATGGACGTCCGGCTGCCATTGGGCCGTCGTCAAGAAGGAGAAGCCGGTGGCGCGCAGCGCCTGCGCCGCCCTCACCAGAAGGAACACTCCGACCGCCGCCATGATCGCGAGCACCACGACGCCCGCCGTGGTCAACTGCCAGCGGAAGACGCGGTCTCCGAGCCCTCGGGCAGCATCCAGCCGCCGCGGGGCATCGTCGTCCGACGGTCTGCCAGATATGTCCGACCCCGCTTCTGCGGTAGCCATCCTCGACCCCCAACCTGGGTGCCACACACCGCGCGTGGCGAAAAGAGGCGCATGGCCTCGACCAAACGGGCAACGCGCTTGAGCCAGATTGAATGGCTTGATCATGTCGCCGCCCGCCCGCAAATGTGATCAGAATGCGAACATCAGATGGTTATATGGTGCAGGAGGATCATGCGATGGGTCGACCGAATTGCCCCAAGTCGACCGCAATGCAATGGATGTTGAGCCGTTTCGCCTCCACGAGCTCCACACAGAGTCATGGTGACGAAAGAGGTTCAACGGCGCTGTTCGCGGGGTGCGACCGGCCGGACACATGGCTCGACTTCGCTGTTCAGGACCGCACGGGCACCGTGCTGGCCGAGCATCGGAAGCTTGACGCCGGCAGCTCCAACCCGCTGTCCGACTCCGCCGAGGTCCTGGCTCCGTCCACGTCGACGCGACCCGTACCGCGCTGCACCGCAGCGCGCTGGGTACCGTCGCCCACACGCACCGAGCCGCGGTAGCGACGCGTACAGCGGCCGTCGGCCAGCCGGGATGCCGGAGGGCCGCGTCCAGCTCGATCCCGGACCTGAAGGACGCGGAGGGGGCGGCCATCGGGCATGTGGGAGCGGGAGAAGGTACGCGGTGCCGGGAGCGGGGCCCCTCGACCGCAGTACGACCCTCTCTCGCGGACTCTCGCTCAGCGTGAGGAGGCAAGAGCTGCGGAGCTGACGGCAGGGGGATGTGCACCAGCGCGATGACGGTGCGGCGGATGCGCGCCCGTTATCGGAAGGGCGGGGTGTGGGGGCTGGTGGACCAGCGGGCTGCTCGGCCGCATTCACCGACAGGAGGCACAGACGAGCGTGTGGTGGCGGCCCTGGCACAGGTGCTGGAGGAGCAGCAGGAGCGGTCTACCGGCCCCCTCTCAGTGCACGAGACATTTTCTGAGTTTGGGGCGGGAGGGCCGTCGGGCCTTGACCCGGAATCCTGGACACGGGCTTATGCGGCTTCGGCCAGGTTAGTTGATGTTGTTCCGAGTCCCGTCGCCGCCAAGGCGTCGACGACGAGGTCGGCACGCATATGGTCGGCGATCGCCCAGCCCGCCAGCCGGCGCGAACAGAGATCGATCGCGGTCGTCAGGTAGAGGAACGTCCCGCCGGCCAGCGGGAGATAGATGATGTCGCCGACGTACTTGCTGTTCACGGACTCGGCAGAGAAGTCCCGCCCGATCAGGTCCGCTGCCTTCACGGCAGCCGGGTCGGGAATCGTGGTGCGGTGCTTGCGGCGTAGCCGCAGCCCGGCGAGCCCGATCGTCCGCATGAGACGGGCGACGCGCTTGTGGTTGGCACGCTCACCGTCGTCGCGGAGCTCGGCGGTGATCCTCAAGGCGCCGTAAGTACCGTCCGATTCGCGGTGCGCGGCCCGTATCCGGGCCGCGAGCTTCGCGTCGGCCACCTGGCGGGCCGCCCTCGCGGCCGTGGTGCGGCGCCAGTAGTAGAAGCTCGAGCGGGCGATACCGAGCACGGTGCACAGCCGTTTCACGCCGAAACGGCGCCGGTGGTCGGCGACGAACTGTTGAGTAGCCGAGGGGGATTTCACCCCTCGGCTCTCACAGAACCGTGCGTAACAATCGCCCGTTACACGGCTCTTGCGTTCTGGCCATCAGAGCCGCATCGCCCCAGTGACATGGCGCCAGTGCGCGAACATGCGGGGGTATCGACGAGTGAAGTTCCCCCGCTGAGCTGGACAGCCTGATACTGGGACGGAATGTCCCGGAGGAAGCAGTTCCAGGTAGTGAGCAAGAAGAGCAACATGAGCAAGCGGTACACGGCCGAGTTCAAGCGCGACGCGGTCGCGTTGGTGCACGCGTCAGGGAAGACGATCACCGAGGTTGCCCGGGAGATCGGCGTCAGCGCCGTGTAGGAACGCCACCGGTTCCGTCGCCCCGTCAAATGACTTACGACCTCGGGGGAAATTGAGGTCGGGACGTGCTGGCCTGGCGGTTCGGCTGGTGTGTGATCAGCAGGCGCCGTTGCGGACGAGGATGAGTGCGGTGCTCGTCCGGCGCCGGGTGGGCCGCTGTGCGGAGCGGTCGGAGACCAGGCCAGCGATCGCCAGGTGGGTCTCCTCGTAGATTTCGCGGCGTCCGGTAAAGCGTCGCAGGGGTGCCCACTGCCGCAGCTCGGCGTTGGTGTGCTCGACACAGATCCGGGCCGAGGACTGCTGCCGCCGCGCCTCGTGCCAGGCCCGCTTGTCACCGTCGCACGCCTCGTTCTTCGGCTTCTTGGGCGGGGCGGTGACCTGGCGGGGAAACTCCTTGGCCAGCCCGGCATACCCGGCGTCGACCTGGGACTTCACCGAGGGGTGGAGTCGGAGCTGTTCGGCGATGCCCTCGGTGCGCAGGGCCGTCTGGTCGTGCATCCGGCCGGGCCGGGCCACCCCGGACAGCAGCATGCGGCCCTGCCCGTCGCTGAACGTGGTGGTCTTGATCGTGTTCTGTCGGCGCTTGCCCGAGACGAAGGCCCGCCGCCCGGGTCGGCCCGCCCGCGGGCGTCTGACCTGGGTCTCGGCGCCGTCGAGCCGAAGCTCGACGTCCTCGGCCTCGGCGTAGGCGAAGACGTCCTCCAGTGTCCGTAGCCGCACTCCAGGCCGGTCGGGCACTGCGAAGCCCCGGGCCGCAAGCAACGGCCACACCTGCCGAATCACCGTCGAGACGGTCGAGCGGTCGACGCCGTACAGCTCGGCCAGGACCTCGTGCGGCAGTTGATGGCGCAGGTGCACCAGGGTGAGAAGCAGCCGGTCGCAGAAGACCAGCTTCGGCTTGCGCCCGGCGCCGGCCGCCCTGCGGCGTTCCCCACCTCGGGCTTCGCGAAGTCCGGACTGCCGCGCGGCCTCCCACGGGGCGGCGAGTTCGGCGAACAACTCGCCGAAGTGTGCGCGGGAGACACCGGACAGGGCAGGATGGGAGCAGGCCGCGCGGGCCCAGGTCAGCTTCACAACTCACCCAACCCGCACGGCCCTTGCTACGGCACGACCAAATCAGCTGGAACGTCGCTGCGAGCGGCAACCACTTCACATGGGCTCAACCAGAGCCGCCCGCCACTCCGGGCGCGGATCAGCCCCAACACTCGTCCAGTACTCCCGGCCACGCACGATCCGTCCCTGCTGGATGGTCCAGAACGAGGCCACGCGGAACACGCCGAACTCGTCATGCGGCACCTCGACCTCGGAGACCACCTCGCTGCCGTCAGCCACGATCCGCAGCACCCGAATCGACCAGCCCCCCGGGTATTCGCTGTTCACCGCGACGAAGTTCTTGCTGCCAACGATGCGCTCCGCGCTGACCGGCCACTCGACCACGACGTCCTCTGCGACCAAGTCGGCGACACCTGACCAATCGCGTGCCTGGATCCGATCCCACAATGCCTCAATCACTCCCGAAGGTTCCATGGGGGCACCCTTGCATGAACCACTGACACCCCGGCCCTGGGAGCCCAGGGGCGACCTGGCACATCGCCCCTCAAGCAGCCGCCCCCTCCCAACGGGGCACCGTGTCCGTCGGAGATCAAGTGACATTTGGACCCAGGCGAATCAACAGAAGGGCGCGTCCGCTGCGTTAGCCCAGAAGACAAGGAACGACCACGTCTGGGCTCCAATGCGTCCGTCTACGACGATCTCCGCGCAACGCTGGAACTGCCTCGTTGCGGCGGCTGTGGCCGGACCAAAGTCCCCGTCTTCGTCCAAGCCGGCGTTGATAGCGTAGTTCAGATAGCACTGGGCTTGCTCGACTGCACTCCCTGAGGAGCCCTGCCTGAGGGTTGGACGGAGATCGGTGTAGTTGCAAACATCGTTCGGCCCTGGGGCAGCAGGCTTTTTAGGCAGGGCCGCCCCCGTCACTGAAAGGTGCCGCTGACCTGCGAGTTTCTACGTCGCATGATCGGGGGCACCATCCTGGGACGAGCGGGTACGCAGCTCGGTGTCGGTGACAGTGGGCACGACGATGAGGGTTCGCGATCAGTGCTCGGGTGCCTGACTTCAGGTTGCCGTAACGGACCTTGCTCCGCGGAACTCCGCCCAGCGTTCGGAACACGTGCACGTGACCTTCGAAGAAGGCCTCCTGGACTTCGGAGTGCGCGGCGTCGCCGCCGACCGCTCCAGATGCCGCCACCAGGTCGGGGACGCACCATGGGAAGTGGAAGATCCTCGACTACCTCGGGATCACCAATGGCAAAGCATCTCGGACGTCACTGTACGAACAGGCCTCCTGTTGAGGCGGCGGGAGCCAAAGTCTGCACGATGTGCGACGCCCCCGCGGCCGGCCGCCCTTACGGCCACCAGGTGAAAGCAGCGGGTTGCTGCTGCGCGTGCGGCGGGCTTGTGCCCACGGCGCTTGAACTTACTGACACAGACCACGGGGGGATGCACGGCCTGCCGGGAGCGTCCAGGCGTCGGCCCGCTGAGTCGGGTATCGACCGTCGTCGCTTTCCCGTGCTGGCGATGGCCGCGTCGGCGCTTGTCGTCGTGCTCATCGGTGTGGGCGCGTTTCTCGGTGTGGCTCGGCTGACGCTCTCAGCCACCGGGCCATCAGGGGACGTGGCGGCACGGTCAGTTCAGGTTCCGGCGACTGCTCAGCCGGCGGGCTTTGCATCGGCCCAGCAACTCGCTGGTCCCCTGGCGGTGTTGCCAGCTCAAGCCGATCCAGAGCCCGCTGATGTGGTGAGGGCGTACTTCAGCGCTGTCAACGACGGTGAGTACGTTGCCGCGTGGGCGCTTGGCGGGAAGAACATCGTCGGAGGGACCTACGACGACTTTGTGCCGTCGTTCGCAGATACGACCTATGACGATGTAACCGTCAACTCCGTAGTCGGCGAGAGAGTCGAGGTTGAGCTTGATGCGACACAGACGGATGGTTCGCATCGCTTCTTCGCCGGTACCTACACCGTACAAGACGGAGTGATCGTCGATGCGGACATCTACCGTGAATAGCAGTCATATCGACCCTCACTCACCGTTCCTGGACAGCAAAGCGGCTGGATGGCCCCGACGCCAGGTATTGGCGGACTGGTCCGCCTGTGTGTAACGAGCACCATTGGCGTTCCACGACCGTGGGGTGTGCGAGAGGGGGCGCGGATAGGGGTAGCGATGGACATCCATGACGACTCTCCCGGTCCTGAAGATGGAAGCTCAGGCGAGATCGACCCGGCCAAGAACCCATCTCCCGCGGCGGCCGAGGGACGGCTGTTGGCCGGACGATACCTACTCGTTGAGCAAATCGGCCGCGGTGGAATGGGCATGGTCTGGCGAGCTCAGGACCAGCTACTGGACCGCGAGGTCGCCGTGAAGGAACTGACCGTCACCGGCCTGCCGCACGAAGAACTCGCAGTCCTGCATGCTCGCATGCAGCAGGAGGCCCGGGCCGCGGCACGGATCAAGCACCCCGGTGTCGTCACAGTGTTCGATGTGCTGGAACAGGATGACCGACCGTGGATCGTCATGGAGCTGATCGACGGTCGCTCACTTGCCGACGTCATCGCCGATGAGGGGACGCTGCTGCCGCGTGACGCTGCCCGGCTCGGGGCGCAGGTGCTGTCGGCACTGGACCGGGCTCATCAGCTCGGGGTGCTGCACCGTGACGTCAAGCCCGCCAACGTACTCCTCGAGCGCGGAGGCCGGGTGGTGCTCACCGATTTCGGCATCGCCCTCCTCGAGGGTTCCACTGGTCTCACCCGTACCGGCGACGTCGTCGGTTCGCCCGATTACCTCGCCCCGGAGCGCGTCACGGGTCATCGGCCGGGCGCGGAATCCGACCTGTGGTCATTGGGCGTCACCTTGTACGCCGCGGTGGAGGGTCAGTCGCCGTTCCGCCGTACGTCGACCGTGAGCACCCTTCAAGCGGTGGTAGCTGAGGAGCTCCCGGAGCCCTGCCACGCCGGCTCACTTGCCCCGGTCATCAAGGCGCTGCTGCGCAAGGACCCCAGCGAGCGGCCCACCGCCGTCCAGGCCCAGCGCATGCTCGAGGACGTGGCCGGTGGGCTGCCGGCCAACCCGGCAGAACCGAGCGTTGTGCATCCCCCCACGCAGCTGGTGCCGCCCGCGGAGCTGGATTCTGGAGACGCCGAGTTCGCCCGGCACCCCACCCAGTCGACGCCGCCGACACCACTGCCGTCGCGCGGCGTCGACGCGCGCCCAGAGCCGTCGCAGGCAGGGACGGATGACGGTCACCAGGCGGATACGCCACCGACAGTGCCGGCCCCGTCCTCAAGGGGCGCGAGTGGCAGGCGGCGCGGGCGGCGCGTCGGACTACTGATCGCCTTGGCAGTTGTGCTGGCCGCCCTCGTCGGCGGGTTGGCATGGGCACTTGCCTCCCAAGGAGGCAGTTCGCCGCCACCGACCGCGCCAACTGCCGCGGCCTCCAGCCATCCCCCAGCATCTACAAGCGCCACCCAAGGAGGCAGTTCGCCGCCACCGACCGCGCCAACTGCCGCGGCCTCCAGCCATCCCCCAGCATCTACAAGCGCCTCCCCGAGCCATCCGACGGCCGCGGGTCAGGCGAAGTCCCTGGACCTGCTGCTCGACCGCAGTGCGGAGTCCCGGCAGAAGGTCGTGAGCGCGGTGAGCGCCGTCGAGGCTTGCTCGTCCCCGGACTCTGTTTCCGCAGCCCGCGCAGCCCTGAGAGATGCTGCAGACGAGCGCTCGACACTCATCGGCGAGCTCGATGCGCTGGACCTGTCCCAGATCCCCGGCAGCGCCCAGGCGACAGAGCAATTGCGTGCTGCCTGGCAGCACAGTGCAGACGCGGATGCCGCGTACGCATCGTGGGCGGGCCGCATGGCGAACGGCGTCTGTGCTCCGGGCAGCGCACCGCACGACAAGAACTGGACAGCAGGCCTCCATGCCAGCTCCCAGGCAGCCTCCGCGAAGAAGGCCTTCGCCCGGATGTGGAATCCGATCGTCGAGCAGTATGGCCTTCAGACCAGGGCCCCGAATCGGATCTGATCGGAACATGTCCGGAGCGCCTGACTACGACCCTTAGGACGTGTTTGAGATGTTGATCAAGGTCAACACCGTTGCGTTTGAGCCTTGAGTCGCAGGTCAAGCCCTGGTGAATGACGCAACGGGACGTCCTGATAGATCAGCTTGTGTCGAGCAAGAAGATCATCGGGAGTCCCGTTGCAGGAGAAGTCTGTCATCACGCGCACGGTCGAGGCTGCCGGGGGTGTGTACGCGCCCGGCCACTTGGGCGAGTTGACCCAGATCGTGGACTTCGTACTGGTGGACTCGGTGATCGAGGAGACCGGGTCACGTGAGAAGCGGCTGCGGCTGCTGCCGTCCCGGGTCGTGGTCTACTTCGTCCTCGCGCTGGCCCTGTTCGAGGACTGCTCCTATCGGGGCGTGTGGGGCAAGTTGACGGCAGGGCTGGAGGGACTGCCGTTGGTGCGCCCGGCGGTCTCCTCGCTGTCCAGGGCCCGACGGCGAATAGGAGCGGCACCGCTGCGGCGGCTGTTCGAGATCCTCGCCGGGCCCGTTGCCCACCTCGGGCAGGCCGGTTCGTTCTATCGAGGGCTTCGGACCGTGGCCGTGGACGGCACCTTGCTGCACGTGCCCGATGAGGAGGCGCTCACCTGGCGCTATCCCAAGCGAGCGGGCGAGAGCGTGGAGTTCGGCTACCCGCTGCTGCGACTCGTGGTCCTGGTCGAGTGTGGCACCCGTGCCGTGTTGGCCGCCGCGTTCGGCCCCGAGAGTGACGGTGAACTCACCTACGCAGGCCGCCTGTTGAGTGTGCTGGACCGCACGATGCTCCTGCTGGCCGATGCCGGCTTCGATGGAGCCGAGTTCGCCCGGGACGTCCAGGCCACCGGCGCCCAGTTCCTGGTGCGCTCCTCCGCCCGCCGGATACCCACCCCTTTCCGGCACCTGGGCGACGGCTCCTACCTGGCCCGGATCGGCTACGGCGTCCTGCCCGTCCTGCTGACCGTCCGCGTCATCGAGGCGTCCGTCACCGCAACCCTGGCCGATGGCACTGTCCGCACCGAGCAGTGGCGCCTGCTCACCAGCCTCCTCGACCCGCTCGCCCACCCAGCCGCCGGGCTCGTGGGTCTCTACCACGAGCGGTGGCAGTCGGAGACAACGTATTTCTCGATCAAGGCGACCATGCTGGATGGCCGTGTCCTGCGCTCCCACAGCCTGACCGGCCTCGACCAGGAGGTCTACGCCCTGCTCACCACCTACCAGGCCCTGATCCGCGCCGCCGCCGACACCGCCTGCACCCGGCCCGGCCTGGACATGGACCGCATCAGCTTCACCGTCCTGCAGACCACCGCCGCCGACACCGTCACCACCGCGACCGGAA
>NZ_JBEXID010000105.1:0-18982 GCF_040608395.1 Streptomyces sp. NPDC005181 | reverse complement strand
CTGGCACAACGACAAGACCGGGCACCCCGTCAAGCGATCACTAACCGCCTACGATCACTGACCGCAACCACACCCCTTGGACTCATTCATCTAGAGGCGCCCCGAGCACTCCGCTCGGGGCGCCTCTCGCATGGAGGACCAGATGAGCCCCCGCAAGTCGAACCTAGAATCCACCATCTACTTCGGCGATGACGCCTGGTGGCACGGCCGCGTCACCATGGGCGTGCTGCCCGATGAGAGCCCCGACCGCCGCCACCGCATGGCCCGTACGGAGCCCGCAGTGCGCCGCAAGGTCCGCGAGCTGGAGAAGCTGCGCGACGAGGGGCGCGCGACCAAGGCGGGCCGGAAGCCCACGGTCGGCCAGTGGATGGAGACCTACCTGACCGACATCGCGAGCCTGAAGCTCAAGCCCCGCTCGCTGGACGACTACTGGTCCAAGACCCGAAACGACATCATCCCCGGCGTCGGGAAGCACCGCATCGACAAGCTCGCCCCCGAGCACCTTGAGCAGATGTACCGGGCCATGCTCGATGCCGGACGCGCGCCGTCCCACGTGGTCAAGGTGCACCGCATCCTGTCGCGGGCCCTGAAGATTGCCCACCGCCGGCGGATGATCGGCGAGAACGTCGCCACGCTGGTCGACCCGCCCAGCATCGACGAGACCGAGACGAACCCGTTCACCCAGGAAGAGGCGAAAGCGTTCCTGGAAGCGGCGGCCAAGCGGCCCACCTTCATGCGGTGGATCGTCGGCGTCGGCATGGGCTTCCGGCAGGGCGAGACCCTCGGACTGCGCTGGCCCTATGTCGACCTACAGGCGGAGCTGTTCCACCCCCGGTGGCAGCTCCAGCGGCTCACGTGGCGACACGGCTGCGGTGACGCGCACGCCTGCGGGGCGCGCCTGCACCGCTTCGAGTCTTGCCCGCTGGACTGCGCCACGCACAAGGGCTACAAGCGCGGATGCCCGAAGCCGTGCACCAAGACGTGCGTCAGGCACGCGAGCATCTGCCCCGAGCGCAAGGGCGGCGGTCTGGCCTTCACCCGCCCCAAGACCAAGAAGAGCACGAACCCCGTACCGATCCCGCCCGCCTTCATTCCCTACCTGATCGCGCACAAGGCACAGCAGGACGAACTACGGGAGGCAGCCGGCGAACTCTGGCAGGAGCACCAGGCCGTGTTCACCCGGGTCGACGGCCGCCCCATCGACCCCCGCGACGACTGGGGAGAGTTCAAGGAGCTGCTGGCGGAGGCGGGCATCGGTGACCGTCGCCTCTACGACGGGAGCCGCCACACGGCGGGCACGATCCTGAATGAGCTGGGGGTGGACATGCCCACGATCATGGAGATCCTTCGGCACACCCAGATCAGTCAGACGCGCCGCTACGTCAAGGGCCGCTCGCATCTCTCCAAGGACGCCATGCGCCGCATGGGAGACGCCTTCCTGCCCGCCCCGGAACAGGTGTCTCGGCCGCGACTGAGACTAGAACTGAGACTGGAGACCGCCGCGCGGCCCGCGCCCGCGCCCGCCGCCGCATCCGCTGACGACAAAAGCCCAGGTCAGAGCACATCTGACCTGGGCTTCATCTGAGCCCCCTGTCGGATTCGAACCGACGACCTACGCATTACAAGGGCCTGCGTGATCGTCCCGGAGGGTGCTGGACGGTGCCACCGAATCCTGTTTCCGCTGATCAGAGACGTGCAGCCGTGATCAGCGTGACGCCTGGTCCATCCCGTGCCACCCCCGTCCGCTCACGCACCGCTCACGCACGCTGGACACCTCTCCGCCTTCTTGTAGAGGATCCGGAATGCTTGGGCTCTCGGTGTTCTGTAGCGTTCCCGCTCAAGGAACTGGGATGATGGCGCTCAAAGCACGTGACCGGGACGGGAGAGAGCAGATGGCGTACTCGACCCGTATGGCTGCCGCCCTCTCCGGGGCAACGGTCGGGCAACTGCGCACGTGGCGACAAGACCGGGGTAACGGGCCGATCCTTCGGCCCGAGCTGGCAGCCAGGCCAGCCCTGTACTCCTTCCGCGATGTGCTCGCGCTGCGCGCGTTCGCCCACCTTCGTCAGGACACATCGCTCCAGAAGATCCGTGTGGCCCTGGCCACCCTGAAGAAAATCGGGGAGGTCGAGCATCTGTCCAGTTACACCCTGGTGGCCGAGGGCGACTCGATCGTCCTCGGGGGCCACGACGACCACGGCACTGATCTCGTCAAACGTCCTGGCCAGCGAGTGATCGCCACCATGGCCGACATCCTCCAGGAGTTCGCTCCCAGAGCCGGTGTCGTGGTCCCTCACCTGCTGCAGCCGAAGCACCATGTCACGGTCGATCCTGAGACGCAGGGCGGACAGCCCGTGATCACGGGCACGAGGATCCCTTTCGACGCCGTCGCGGAGCTGGTCGAGGACGGCGTCCCGCCAGAGAAGATCGCCGACTACTATCCCGGCGTCACTGCGGAAGCCGCACGCGACGCGGCTTCCTTCGCCCTCTACGTCGACAGCTACAGCACGGGAGCGCGCGCTGCCTGATGCGGATCCTCATCGACGAGAACGTCCCCGTACAGGTGCTGGAGATGCTCAGAAGGCTTCTGCCTGGACACGAGATCAAGCACGTCAGTGAGATCAAGTGGGCGGGCAAGAAGGATCTCGCGCTTCTCCCCGATGCTGCGAGAAAGGGCTTCGACGCCTTCCTGACCAAAGACGCCCGACAGCTGGAGGATCCGTTGGAGACGGAAGCCATCAAGAAGTCGGGCATGCATCACATCCGGTTCAGCCAGACACACAAGGGCATGGCCGGGCTCGGCCTGGCGATGGGCGCGGTGGTCGCAGCAATGCCCCTGATCATCGCTGAACTCGGCGAAGCAGGCACTCAGCAACTGATCCACATCAAGGGCCTGAACCCCGTAAGCAAGCACCGATTCGACCGTATGGACCCGTCTGCAACACCACCGTCCTACTGGCCACGGTAGCCGCGCCGCACCGGTCCCGCCGCAGGCCCAGTACGGCGAGAGCCGACAGGACCACCCACTCAGTGTTGATCGGGATGGTCCATCTCAACGCAAAATGCGGCGGAAGGCTGCTTCAGTCGTCCGGCACACCCGTGGTGGACCACTCGTTGGCGAAGTGCTCCATCTGCTTCAGGACCAGGTCGACAGCCTCCGCGCGACGGTCCGGCGGGTAGTCGTGTCGGGCCAGCAGTCGCTTGATGGCGCTGCGGAGACCGGCGCGGACCGGTTCACGTGCGATCCAGTCCGGCTTGAGCTTCTTCTGCACCTCCGCGACGAGATCGCGGGCGATGCTCGCCAGGACCTCGTCGCCCATGAGTTCCTGCGCCGTACCGTGGTCGGCCACGGCGTCGTAGAAGGCGAGCTCGCGCCAGTTCAGTGGCGGGTCGAACTTCTCGCCTCGCCTGGCGTCTTCGATTACCTCCTTGGCCATCTCGACGAGCTTGGCGATGAGTTCGGCACTTGTGTACTGCTGTCGCGTGTACCGGATCATGAGGTCCTGCAGACGGTCGGAGAACGCCGTGCGGCGGACGATGTTGTGACGCGTGACCTCGCGCATCTTCTGCTCGATGAGCCGCCTCAGTGCCTCCGCAGCGAGGTGCGGGGTGTCGCTGCCCTGGAGCTTGGCGACGAGCGCCTCGTTGAGGTGCGTCAGGTCGGCCATCTCCAGGCCGGCCTCGGCGAACAGGTCCGATATCCCGCCGGTCTCGACCACGGACGAGGTCAGCTGGGCGAGGTACAGCTCGACGTCGCGAGCTACCGGTAGGCCGCTGGCTTCGCGGTCCGCCGCGTCGAGCTTGGCCATATAGGCGCGGACCTCGACGAAGAACTGGATGTCCCGGCGCCAGGTCGGGTGGTCCGGGAAACGCTCGCCGATGTTCGTGGCGCTGGCGGACAGCGCGTAGAAGCGCTCCAGGCGGTGGGAGTGGTCGCGGAAACGCCGGCCGATGGTCTGGCGGGGGTCGTCAAGCTTCTCCGGGTCGTTGCCCGGGGTACGCGGGTTCCGGAGGTACTCGGCGGCTCCGCCGGCGGCGTTGATGAATGCCTTCGTGGTGGGCTGTTCAAGACGCGCGCGCCAGTTGAAGCCGCGCAGGATGTCGCTGAGGATGTCGTACTCGTTGCGCAGCTCGTCCAGCGCGCGGTCGAGGTCCTGGCCGAGGGTGCGGTCTTCCTGGTCGGCGTCCGTGTACTCGGCGATCGCCTTCTGCAGGTTCTCCGTCAACGGCGCGTAGCCGACGAGCAGACCGTCCTCCTTGCCGCGAAAGCGGCGGTTGACGCGGGCGAGGGCCTGCATCAGGTTGGCGCCCTTGAGTGGACGGTCCAGGTACATGGTGTGGACCGGCGGGGCGTCGAAGCCGGTCAGCAGCATGTTGTTGACGATGAGCAGCTCCAGCTCGTCGTCGGGGTCCTTGGCCCGGTTGATGACCGCCTTGCGCTGGCCGTCGGGCAGCGCGTGGACGAGCAGGTGGTCGTCGTCCTTGCGGGAGTTCGAGGAGAAGACGATCTTCATCGCGCCCTTGGCGGGCTCGTCGCTGTGCCACTCCGGCCGCAGCTCGCGCAGGGCGTTGTAGACCCGGACGCAGATCTCACGGGTCGCGCAGACAACCATTGCCTTGCCGGCCGCTCCGCCCTTCTCGGAGACACCGACGAACGGTCCCATTCGCTCGCGCCGCTCCTCCCAGTGCGCCGCCAGGTCCTCGGCGAGGTCCCTGACACGGGCCGGTGCACCGTACATGGCGTTCATGGTAGCGACGGCCTGTTCGACCCGGCGGCGCTCTGTGTCGTCGAGTCCGTCGGTGATGCGGTCGGCTTCCTCGTCGATCTTCGTCGGGTCGATGTCCTTGCCGAGGAGGAGCTTGATGACGCGGCCCTCGTGGAAGACCTTGACCGTTGCGCCGTCGTCGGCGGCCCTCTTGAGGTCGTAGATGTCGATGTAACCGCCGAAGACCTGGCGGGTGTTGCGGTCGGCCTCGGAAATCGGCGTCCCGGTGAAGGCGAGGAGCGTGGCGTGCGGGAGGGCGTCGCGGAGGTGGCGGGCGTAGCCGTCGAGGTTGTCGTAGTGGCTGCGGTGGGCCTCGTCGACGACGACCACGATGTTGCGCCGGTCGGAGAGCAGCGGGTGGTCGGCCCCCGACTCCTTCTCCTCCTTGGTCCTGCCGAACTTCTGCAGGGTGGTGAAGAGGATGCCGCCGGTCCGCTTGGCCGCGAGCTCCTCCCGCAGTTTGGCCCGGGTCGCGACCTGGAGAGGCGTACCCGGGAGGATCTCGCTCTCCAGGAAGGTGGAGTACAGCTGGTCGTCGAGGTCGTTGCGGTCGGTGATGACGACGACGGTCGGGTTCAGCAGCGCCGGGTCGCTCATCACCATCGCCGTGGTGAGCACCATCTCCTCGGACTTGCCCGAGCCCTGCGTGTGCCAGACGACACCGGCCTTCCCGTCACCGGCTGCCGCCTCGCGCACCTTCTCCGCGGCCCGGGTCACCGCGAAGTACTGGTGCGGCTTCGCGATGCGCTTAATCCGCTTGGACGGGACGAAGTTGATGAAGGACCGGCACAGGGAGAGAAACCGCGGCTGGGTGAACAGCCCGTGCAGCGCCAGGTTCTGGCCCGAGTCGGCCACCGTGTCTCCGTCCGCGGCGAACGGGTCGACGCGGGCCCCGGACTCGTCCGTGTTCCACGGCGCGAAGTGCTCGTACGGGGTGAAGGGCGTCCCGTACTTCGCCGTGATGCCGTCGGAGAGCAGCACCACCGCGTTGTAGCGGAAGGCGGTCGGGAACTCCTTCACGTACCGGGAGACCTGGGAGTGCGCGTCCTGGAGCGTGGCGCTCTCGTCGCCAGCACGCTTCAACTCCAGTACAGCGAGCGGGAGTCCATTGACGTACAGGACGATGTCGAAGCGGCGTCGCTTCTCGCCGTCGACGACGGTGACCTGGTTCAGCGCGCGGTAGGTGTTCCCGTCCGGGTCCGTCGGATCGATAAGGCGGATGGTCGGGTTGTGCTCGGCGCCGAAGGCGTCGGTGTAGACGACCGAGCGGATGCCGGTCGTCAGGTAACCGTGGGCGGTGCGGTTCTCCTCGTACGTGTCCTGCGACTCGGGGGTCGCCGCGACACCGACTGCGTCGCGGACGGCGTCCGGGGGCAGCTCGGGGTTGAACCGCTCGATCGCCTCACGGAGGTCGGGGTAAAGGATCAGGTCGTCCCAGGACTTACGGTGCCCGGAGCCGGGGGCGAACTCATTGCCGGAGGCAGGCAGCCAGGCCAGCTCGGCGAGTTCGTCGAGGGCGAGGATTTCCCAGTCGGCTTCCAGGGGGCGGTGGTTCTGGCTTCTTCTGCCTCCGCTCTCATCGTCGTGCGTCATGTGTGATCCTCGACAATCTTCTCGGCGTCTTTGACGCGAAGGCGGCCGGACATGAGTTGGGGGAGGAGGGTGTCGCGGAGGGCGGCGAGGGTGACGGCTTCATGTCCCGCCTGAACCGCGGTTTCGAAGAGAGCGTGTGTGGCCCGCGTCACCACAGCAACCGTTTCTTCGCCCGGAACCGTGAAGGTGAATTCGGGAATCGCTCGGGATCCGAGGTGCAGGACAGTCGTCCCATTGGCGTAAGACAGCGCATGTTCGCGGAACTCGCGCGATGCGAAAAGAGCGTCGATGTATTCGGGCGTTAGGAAGCCTCTCGGGCGGACAACGGCGAGATCTAGGCTTGCAACCAGTCGGTCCTGTCCACCGAGTTGCACAACCCTGACGGACCGACCGAGTACATCCGCACGCTGGGTGAGGTCGGTATGCGCCACTACGACGTCGCCGTGTTTCACAATCTGCGCGGGCTTCGCCACCCCAGAGAACGGCTTCAGGCCACTCTGCTTGAACGCACCGGTGGGATCAATGCATTTCAGCGTGACCAGATGTCCGCCCCCTGGCACGAGGTCAGTGCTGCGGTAGGAAAGTCCCTTGGTCACTTCCACGTGATCCCCGAGCAGGCCTATGGCCCCGGATACGCCGCTGAGAGCGCCAGACGCTTTGGCGCGGCTCAACGAGCGGGCCGTGGCCGCGATGCGCTCGTTGACAGCGATCTTGTCATCCAGCGCCCCGAGCACCGTAGCAATCTGTCGCTGTTCTCGGGCATCTGGCAAGGGAATCGGGAGGGCCCGAATCGTCGGCAAGTTAAGACGTTCGGCGACTGAGCCATCTCGTTGCCCGTGGACGTGAGTGGACATGACCGGCGAGTTCAGCCAGTAGCGCAGGAAGCGGTGGTCCACATGCGCCGCATCGGGACGGATGAGAACCATTCGCTGGCCCAGACACACCTGAACGCCCGAGGGTACTTCGGCTGCGATCCCAAAGTAAGTGCCTTCGCGGCTATAGAGGAGATCGCCATAGCTCGGTTCGGCGCGCTTGATGCGATCTTTATAGGTCTCCTGGGAAACATGGGCCGCACCATCGGCGCGGAAAAGACCAGTAATAACGTCCTGGGTTCGAGCTACATACGGGCCCTCCAGAGTCAGCTTGGGCGTGGAGTGAGGGCAGTCGTAAATGCCAATGCAGATGGACTCCAATCCCACCCACTTCCAGCCTGGAGGAGAATTCTCTATGCCTCCAGGGATGCGAATACTGGGCGATACAGAAATTCGCTCAGTTGCCACCGTCGATACCTCCCAGGCAGTCCCGAACCGTCTTCTCCAGTTCCGCCGACTTCTCGAAGAGCCCGTACAGCTCCTCCGTCAGCGCGGCGATCCGCTCCGCCACCGCCTCCGCCCCCTCTTCCTCCGCCTCAACAGCCCCCACGTACCGCCCCGGCGTCAGCACGTACCCGTGCCCTCGCACCGTCTCCAGGTCGGCCGAGAAGCAGAACCCCGCCTCATCTTCGTACGTCAGCCCCGCCTCACGCGCCGACGTCGTTCCCCGCCACGCGTGATACGCGCCGGCGATCTTCGCGAGGTCGGCCTCCGTCAGTACGCGTTCCGTACGGTCCACCATCTCGCCCATGTTCCGGGCGTCGATGAACAGGATCTCGCCGCGCCGGTCGTCCAGACGCTTCGCGCCCTGGGGGGTCTTGTCCTTGGCCAGGAACCACAGGCACGCCGGGATCTGTGTCGTGCGGAACAGTTGGGAGGGCATGGCGACCATGCAGGCCACCAGGTCGGCCTCGACCAGCGCCTGGCGGATCTCGCCCTCTCCGCTCTGCTGGGAGCTCATGGAGCCGTTGGCCAGGACGATGCCGGCGGTGCCCCGCTCGCCCAGCTTGGAGATCATGTGCTGGAGCCAGGCGTAGTTGGCGTTGCCCTTCGGTGGTACTCCGTACCTCCACCTCGGGTCGCTCTCGTCCCGCGCCCAGTCCTTGATGTTGAACGGGGGGTTGGCCATGACGAAGTCGGCCTTGAGGTCGGGGTGCTTGTCGTCGGCGAAGGTGTCGCCCCAACGGGGGGCGAGGTTGCCGTCGATGCCGTGGATGGCGAGGTTCATCTTGCCCAGGCGCCAGGTGCGCTCGTTGAGCTCCTGGCCGAAGACCGAGATATCGGCCTTGTGGGCGCGCCCGGCGTGCGCCTCGATGAACTTGGCCGCCTGGACGAACATGCCGCCCGAGCCGCACGCCGGGTCGTAGACCCGCCCCCCGTACGGCTCCAGGATCTCCACGATCAGCCGGACGACGGACTGCGGCGTGTAGAACTCACCGCCCCGCTTGCCCTCGGCTCGAGCGAAGTTGCCGAGGAAGTACTCGTACACCTCGCCCAGCACGTCCTGCGCGGGCTTGTCGCCGCTGCCGCCGAAGCGGGCGTCGCTGATGAGGTCGACGAGTTCGCCGAGACGCTTTTGGTCGACGTTGTCGCGGTTGAAGATCTTCGGCAGGACGCCCTTGAGCGAGGCGTTCTCGGTCATGACGGCGTCCATCGCGTCGTCGAGGAGCTTGCCGACGCCCTGGCTCTTGGCGTGGGTGGCGATCCACGTCCAACGGGCGGTCTCCGGAACCCAGAAGACGTGGGCGCCGGTGTACTCGTCCCGGTCCTCCAGGAAGTCGTCCATCCGGTCCTCGGTGATGCCGTCATCGGCGAGTTCCGTGGCCAGCTTGGAGCGGCGCTCGTCGAAGGCGTCGGAGACGTACTTCAGGAAGATCAGGCCAAGGACGAACTCCTTGTACTGCGCGGCGTCGATGGAGCCGCGCAGCTTGTCAGCGGCCTTCCACAGGATCGCCTGGATCTCCTTGGCGGTGGAGGCGCTGAACAACTCCGCCTGATCGGTGGGTTTCTTCGCAGCGGTAGCCATGGGGCAGACCGTCTCCTTCAGTCGTCGGTTCCGGGGAGGTTCTGGAGGGTAAGCGTGCCGTCGGCGATACCGGCGGCGGTGAGGCGGACCAGGTCGTCGAGAGCGGCGGACTGCTCCCGCAGGAGGTGCGCGCGGGTCTCGATCTCCGCGAGCACGGCGTCGAAGCGCTCGGCCTCGTGCCGGCTCAGGTCGGGGATGAGGAGGTCTTCGATGCCTCGCGAGGCCCGCACCGCGCCGCTGGTGCGCGCGTACTCGGTGGCTGCCGCCCGCAACAATGCCGCGAGGACCCGGGGCAGCACCGGCGGGTCGGCGTCGGGGTGGACGCGGAGGATGCGGGCCGGGGCTGCCACCAGGGACAGGCCCGCTTCGTCGACGTAGGTGCCAAAGCGGGGGCTTGTGGTGACGACGATGTCGCCCGGCTCGGTGAACGAGGCGTGTTCGTAGCCGGTGAGGAGCACCCCGCGGTCGATGCATCGCCCGCCCGGGCGGGCGATGCCGAGGACCTCGTCGGGCGTCAGCACCGTGTAGTGACCGTCTGCCGTGAGGTGTTCGTCGGCGAAACGGTGCCCGGGGCGTCGGCGCAGGCGCCGATCGTCGAGGAGCCGGCGGACGGTAGTGCGCCGCACGGGCTGGTCGTCGGGGCGCAGCACGGCCTGGGTACTCAGTGCCGCGCGCAGGTCGGTGCGCTGCCGGGCCTGCTCGTGCAGCTCCGTCAGGCGCTGCTCCAGGGCGCTGATGCGGACCGGACGCTCGATGACGCCCCGGGTGTAGCGGGCCATAGTCGGGCGGTGCTGCGTGGTGAAGGCGGCGCCCGGCCGGTCGTCGAGGTCCTTCGCGGGGACGATCACCGCGTGGCGGGGTTCGTGACGGCGATCGCCTCGCCAGGGGGCGGCGCGCCAGATGGCGATGTCCTCGGCGAGCTCGTTGAGGGCCGCGTCGGTGAGCGGCTGCGCGGAGTAGTCGGCGAGAAGAACCAGGCCCGTACGGTGTTCCGCCGGGGTGCGGGCCAGTACCCAGAGGGCGGTGCGGTAGCCGGGACGGTAGGGGAACGCGCCGTCGGGGAGACTGACCGCGGCCTTGAGTAAACCGTTCCGGAGGAAGGACCGGCGCAGGCGGTCGGCCTCGCTGTGCCGGGGAAGCGGGCGGACGAGCACGTCGGCGGGGCCGATGACGACGGCTGTTGAGCCTTCGTCGAGGTAGTCGGTGAGTGCCTGCACCTGTTCCAGCACGACCTGCGGGCTGCGATTCTCCGCCGATTCGTAGGGGAGGACACAGACCAGCAGATGGGGGTATCCCCAGTCGTTGACGGGCAGGTCCTGCCCCTCGGTGACGCCGAGGTCGAACTCGTTCACGCCTCGGACGAGCATCCGGCGGCGGACCAGGCGGGCCCGCACCGGGTCGGGGTCGGCGGCGAGGTAGGTGTGGCCGGAGTCCTCGGCGGCCCGGGCGTGCAGGGCGGCGAGCAGGTCGCCGGAGCAGGCGTGCGGGGTGGCGACGACGGAGCCTTCGTCGAGGGTGTCGACGCCGGACAGGGCCGCGAGGGCGCGTATCACCGCCGGGGTGGGCTCGTCGGCGGCCAGGTCGTGGGAGCCGAGGCGGCGCCGGGCCTCCAGGACCCAGTCGAAAGCCTCGGCGGGGGTGTAGGCGGCCTCGGTCAGCTCGTCGGCCAACGCGGCCAGCTCGGGGCCGATGCGGTCCGGCTCCGGGACGGCCTTCAACTCGACTGACGCGTACGTGTCCTCGGGATCGAGCTCGTCGGCCTGGGTGAGGACCGCGTCCCAGCTCTGGCCCGAGAGAGGGACGTCGAGTTGCCGGCGCAAGCAGATCAGCACGGTCAGCGCCCCCACCAGGACGGAGGCGGAAAGGGCCGGCGTCCGCCAGGCGGCCAGGGTGTACAGGGCCAGTTCGGCCCGCAGATGGCGGGGATCGGCGTTGCCGCGGCCCGTCGTCGTCAGCCAGTCGACGACCGCGCGAGCGTCGAACAGGGGCCGCCCTTCCTCGTGGGCGACGGGAGCGGGAAAGTCCGGGTGCCTGCGGCTCCAGGTGGTGGGGACGGGCCGACGCACCTGGGCAAGGGTGGCGATTTCCGCATACGTGATCCGCCAGGCCGGCGGCTCGGGCACGATGGGCGACACGGCCTCTTCGCGTGTGCTGGTCACTCGCCTCGCCCCCTCTGTACTGGCCCCGGTAGGACGTCCATGGCCCCGGCAGCCCTCGGTGGGGCTCGCGGCAGGCAGAACCCTACAGCGAAGGGAAAAGCGGAAGGAGAGAGAAGCTGATAACCCCGGTTATCAGCTTCTCCAAAGGTTTTTGGAGCCTGTCGGTCCCACTCTGGTGCTCGTTCGACGCACCGACACCCGGTGCTCACCGCAGTCGCGATCCGGAGGTCTCCCCATGACTGACATGTCCTCGATGCCGCCCGCCCACCAGCCGTCGGGAGGCACGGGCGGGGGCGCCGGCTGGGGAACGGTGCCTCCGCAGCCGACGCCGCACACGTACACCCAGCCGCCCGTGCCGGGCCTGCCGCCCGCCGGGCGCACGCCGTCGCGGCGCAAGGTCTGGCTCACCCACGGCGCGACGGCGCTCGTCGCGCTGATCTTCGGTGCCGCGATCGGTGGCGGTGGAGAGTCCAGCGGTACGGCGAACGCCTCGGGCGCCTCCCCGGCCGCCACGGTCACCGAGACCGCGGCACCGAAGCCGGCGGTAACCGTCACCGAGACGGTCAAGACGACGGTCACGGCCAAGCCGAAGCCGGTGAAGAAGTCCGGTCCCCCGAGCAGCTTCTCGGGCGAGGGGCAGTTCCTCGTGGGCGAGGACATCCAGGCCGGGACCTACCGGACCGGTGGCCCGGAGGACAGCGTCATCCCCAACTGCTACTGGGCGCGCCTCAAGAACGCCTCCGGGGAGTTCGACGCGATCATCGCCAACGACAACATCCAGGGGCAGGGCCGCGTCACGGTCAACAAGGGCGAGTACTTCAAGACCAGCGGCTGCCAGGACTGGAAGAAGGTCGGCTGACGCCTTGGGGGGTTTCCCTGGCTCGCATTGACCGGCGGTGTCGGGTTCCTCGCCCACCTGGGCAGGTCGTCCCTCGGGTCACGCCTCACGGGCGGCCTCTCCCATACTCTCCGCCAGTTCCGCCCACGCCCCCAGTTCCGTTCCGCTCTCGACCACTCCATGAGGGGAAGCACCGCGATGTCCGAGCCCGAGCAGCCCACTGACGTTTCCTCTCCGGCCCCGCTGCCGACCACCACCGAGGCTCCGCCGATGCCCGCGTCTCCGCCGTCAAGCGATTCGACGGCAGGCGCCCCGTCGACGAGCCGTTCCCGCTGGGCCCGTCTGTCGCAGGGCACGATCCTGCTGCTCGGCATCGGCGTCGGAGCCGCGGCGGTGGGCATCTGCTGGGCTTCGCTGTCCTTGCTCGGCGGCGACGAGGCCCCGGCGAAGGCCGGCGACAACCGTTCGAGCTCCGCCGTGTCCCGAGCGAGTCGGGCACCGGGACCGTTCGAAACGGAGGGCAGTCTCACCCTCGCCGAGGTCGGCGTGGGACTCCAGCCCGGGGAGCTGTGCTCCGGAACCGGCGGTTACTCCGACATCGACTTCGGCACCCAGGTCAACGTCACCGACGCGGACGGGACCTTGGTCGCCACCGGCTCTCTCGGCCTGGGTGAGAAGGCCGAGGCCGGGTGCGTCTTCCCCTTCACGGTCGACGACATCGCCCCGGGCTCGAAGTTCTACACCGTCGAGGTGGCCCACCGCGGCGGCCTCACGCAGACGGAGGCCGCCCTACGGGCAGGCGGGCTCGAGTTCACGCTGGGCGACTGACCGCCGCAGCGGACGAAGCGCTCATCGACGCGAGCACATCGCGTACGCCTCATCGGCGACAGACCGGTGCCATACCGACTCCGTCGTCTCCGAAGTTCCGACTCATCGACAACCCGCCGTGCCAGACACCCATGTCTGCAGCACCCGCCGATGTCCCACTCGTCCGAATCATCACCGGATCCAGGGAGGCCCCCATGACCAGTTCAGAACAGCCCACGCCGGACGCACGCCCTTCCATGAACCCGGCCGGGGAAGCCCCGGCCGGCCAGTCCGTACCCCTCGCCGATCTGGTGGAGGCACGGCTGGCCGAGGCAGACCTCGGCGAACCCGTGAAGGCGCTCCTGGCGGAGGCCCTCGGCGGCACGGAGACCCAGGGGACCTCTCCAATGGGCCGGATCTACCTCGACTCCGTCTCCGTGGAGGGGTTCCGTGGCATCGGTCCCCGTACCTGGCTCAACCTCAGCCCCCGGCCTGGTGTCACTCTCGTCGTGGGCCGCAACGGCTCCGGCAAGTCCAGCATCGCCGAGGCCGTCGAGACGGCCTTCACCGGCACGAACATGCGCTGGCTGGGACAGGACGCGACGCGCACCAGCAACTGGCGCAACCTGCACCAGAGTTCCAAGACGGAGGTCGAGGTCAAGCTCGCCATCGAGGGCGACACCGGCCGGAGCACGCTCACCCGCACCTGGACCGGCAACGACGTCGGCGACTGCACGGGCACGTTTCGGCGGCCCGGACACGGGACGGTCCCCCTCGACCAGGTGGACTGGAAGCAGGCCCTGACGGACTACCGCCCCTTCCTGTCGTACGTCGATCTCGGCCGCATGATCAGCGGCAAGCCCGCCCAGATGTACGACTCCATCGCCACGATCCTCGGACTGGGCCACATCAGCGCCGCGTACAACCGTCTCGGGCAGCAGGAGAAGTCGCTGGGCGACGCCGTCAAGGCGTCGAAGAACGAGGTGCCGGAGCTCAAGGACGCGCTGTACGCACTGCAGGACGACGACCGTGCAGTCCAGGCACTCATAGCCATCGAGACGAAGGGCCGGCCCGACTTCGAGACCCTTGAGGGGCTGGTGGCGGGCCTGCCCGCCACCGACGTCGGCCTCCTCGCCGAGCTGCGCGCCGAGGCCGACGTGCAGGGCCCCGACCTGGAGCAGGTCGGGGCCGCGGTGGACCGGCTGCGCGAGGCGCTCGCCGGAGTCGAGGACGTGCGTCTGACCGGCGCCGAGGATGCGCTGCAGCGCGCCAACCTCCTGGAGAAGGCCCTGGCTCACAACAACCGCCACCCCGACGAGGGGTCCTGTCCCGTCTGTGGCACTGCGCAGGTCCTCGATGTCGCGTGGGCCGCCGGCGCCAGTGCTCAGATCGCCATGCTCCGCCAGGAGGCGAAGACCGCCGAGGACGCCCGCAGCGAACTGCGGGCGGCGGCACGGGCGGCACAGAACCTCGTCCAGACGCCCCAGCGGATCCCGGCCGCCCTGGCCGATCCGTGGAACGCCTGGCTCGCCTGCCGGACGGTCAGCGACCCGGGTGAGCTCGCCCAGCGCGTCCACGACACTGCCTTGACCCTGGCCGATGCCTGCGCCGCGGTGAAGGACAACGCCGTCAGGGAGCTGGAGAAGCGGGATGAGCGGTGGCGTCAGCTCGTCACGCGCCTGGCGAGCTGGACGCAGAAGGCCCGCGCCGCGGCGGAGGGCGAGCCCCGGCTGGGTCACATCAAGAAGGCTCGCGCCTGGGTCAAGGCACTCTCCGCCGAGCTGCGGGAGAAGCGCATGGAGGGCTTCACAGGTCACTCTCAGCGGATCTGGGAGAAGCTTCGCCAGGAGAGCGACATCGACCTCCAGTCGGTGAGTCTTCAGGGCAGTGAGAAGGCCACCGTCCGCAAGCTCGTCATGGACGTCACCGTCGACGGCGAGGAGGCTTCGGCCCTGAGCGTCATGAGCCAGGGAGAGCAGCACTCTCTCGCGCTGTCCCTGTTCCTGCCCCGGGCCGCCACCGCCGACAGCCCGTTCGGCTTCATCGTCATCGACGACCCCGTGCAGTCCATGGACCCCGCCAAGGTCAACGGGCTCGCCCAGGTCCTGCACGAACTCGGCGAGCACCGGCAGGTGATCGTGTTCACCCACGACACCCGGCTCCAGCGCGCCTTCACGACCCAGGAGCTGACGGTCACGGTGTTCGAGGTCGAGCGGGGCAAGTCTTCCAAGGTGCACGTCAAGCCGGTGACCGACCCGGTACGCCAGGCAATCGGGGACGCCAGGGCTCTTGCCAGCACCAAAAACCTGCCGGAGGCAGCACGCACCCATGTGCTGCCCAGCCTGTGCCGGATCGCCCTGGAGAACGCCTTCGTCGAGGCGGCCTGGGTCCAGCACCACCGCTCCGGAGGTTCCGAGCATGATCTGCATGCCGCCGTAGCCGACGCCGACAAGCTCATGAAGATGGCCGCGCTGGCCTTCTTCGGCGACATCGGCCGCACCGACGATGTGTATCGGGAACTCCGCACCCGCTGCGGACCGCGTTCGGTGGACCTCCTCAAACAGTGCCAGAGCGGTGCCCACGCCGCGGGGGCGCGGATCGCCGACCCTCACCGCTTCGTGGACGAGATCAACGACCTCGCGCAGAAGGTGCGTAGGGCAGAGGTGACCAAGTGACGAGCACCCCGGGCGCCTCCATCGACGAGCTGCTGCTGACGGCCGACCGGCTGCTCTCCGACCCCAGCGTCGGGGCAACGGCAGCCGGCCGGCACCGCGGAGCCTCCCTCGCGCTGCGGACAGCCCTGGAGATCGCCGTCGACCACACGCTCGAGGCCGCGGCGCCGGGCCTCGCCGCCGTCACCACGCGGGCCAAGATGCTCTGCCTCCGCTGCTACACCGTCGCGACGACCGCCCGCCGGGCCAACGCCGTCTGGTCGCACCTCTGCCTGGGGTGCCACTACCACCAGTACGAGATCGGTCCCACCAAGGACCAGGTCCGCACCTGGCGGGCGGAAGTCGGCGAACTGGTAACGGAATTGACTCGTTGACCAGGTATTAACAACCGGCCCATGTGTCTGATAAGTCTTTTGCCGGGGACCGGGCATATGCCCGGCGTGCGGCGTCTCTCGGGGCGCTGCAGGGGGGAGGGGACGTACATGAACACCACCGTCGCCAGCCGGAAAGACGCCCAAGACAAGGCCGCGGAATATGCCGGCCTCGGTGAGGTTCGCTGGTCGTCAGTCGCGTGGACACGCAGGACGGGACGGACGGGAAGTCGGATACCTGGCTCGTCGGCCGTCGTGCCACCTGCGATGTGGAACCCACGACACCATCGTCGGGCTGTGGGACCACCCCGCCGGCGAAGAATGGTCCACAGCCCTGCCCGATGCCCCGGGTGAGGTGCTCCTGCGGCGGCGACCGCGTTGCGCGCAGCGTCGACTTCACGAGCTCAATCTCAGTAACCAGCAGGTGGTCGGTGCAGTCGGCTTCGGGCATCGGCCCCCGCCCTGCGGCTTCACCCACGTGTCGGCCGGGTGAGCATCGTGGGCCACGCGATCACAGTTGAAATGGAGAACCTCAATGACCACCTACTCCGACCCACTCAGCGACGATGCAACCCCGATGAGCGCGTACGACAGGCAGGTGTGGGACGCGCTCAACGAGCACTGGCAACGCCGCAATGACCGCCGCAGTCTGCCGAACTGGGCGAGCGCCGCGCTCGGTCGCACCGGTGAGGTCGCGGGAAACGCCGCGAGACGGGTCAAGAACGCGGTGCCGGAGGCGGTCGCGGAACCGATCCGCCGCGCGGGCGACGCGGTCGCCGACACGGCCATGCGACCGGCGCTCGCAGGCGCGGCAGCGTTGCTCGAGCTGGTCAACGACAAGGCCATGGACCTCAACGACCCCAAGAACGTCGAGAAGCTCGCCCGTAAGCAAGGCTTCGAAATCGACAGTTTCACCGAACTGCGGCAGCAGGACCTCAAGGTCTGCGACCGGCTGCTGACCCGCAACACCCTCACGTGGCGGGCCGCCGGTGCGGTCGAAGGCGGCGCCATGGGCCTGCTGGCCATGGTTCCCGTCGCCGGTATCCCTGTCGCGATGACAGCGGACATCCTCGTCGTACAGGTTCTGAGCACGTCGATAGCAGCGCGAATCGCGTACTCCTACGGCTACGACGCCAAGGACCCCAAGGAACAGGACTTCATCCAACGCCTGGTACAGCGGTCCTTCATGGCACAAGCGGCCAAAGCCAAGCCGTTGCGGGACGTTGCACGGGCGGCGGACGCGGTCAAGGGACGCGTGAACTGGTCACAGAAGCTCCGCAACGACCACCGCCTCCTGGGCGCCCTCGAGAAGCTGATGCAACAGCTGGGCCCGGCCGGCTCCAGGGTGCCGATTCAAAACGTTGCCAAGGTCGTCCCGTTCGTGGGTGTCCTCATCGGTGCCGGTATGAATTCCGCGGTCCTCGGCAGGGTGGCCGCCGACGCCCAGAGGTACTGCCAGACCCGATTCCTGTGCGACAAGTACGGGCTGCCGCTGCCGGCCGCACTGGCGACCGACCGGGACGACGACCCCCAGACTGCCGCCATGTAAGTGATGGCCGCTGGGTCCACGATGCAGCCTCTGCGGGTCCCCACTTGCGGGCGAGCACCCGCGCCCCGCCAGGTCGTGCTTCGCCGTCCCGGTGAGAGGTGCCGGTAGAGGATCTGCCGGGAGATTCCGAGCTCCTTGCAGAGCTCGACGACGTTGGTGTCGGGGTTACTGAGGTTGAATTCGTGGAGTCGTAGGGGCTGATGGGCCGTGGTCCGCTGCGGCATCACTGGGGCATGCAGTATCCACAGGGTGGCGGGCTGACCGCCGAACGGCATCAGTTTCGCGAGGGGTTACGGCTTCAGGCGGCCGAGCGGTTCGCCCGGGGCCGCCCTGGGCTTGGGGCAGGCGTAGCCCCCGGCGCGGGGAACCTCCCCGGCCGTACCGCCTCCAGCGGGACCGACTGGCGCGGATCCAGGAAGTTCCGGATTCCGGGGGAACCGCAGACCCGCGGGGCGACGTGGGCCAGGAGGGCGGCGAGGTCGCCTGTCGTCTCGCGTGATCGGGTCAGGGAAGGGGTTGGGATTCAGCCGCAGTCTGACGGGACTGGGTCCTCTCCGTACCGCACCGTCTAACCTGCGGAGCATGATTCGTGCGGTGGTGTTCGACGTGGGTGAGTGTCTTGTCGACGAGACTCGGGAGTACGGGACCTGGGCGGACTGGCTGGGGGTGCCGCGGCATACGTTCGCGGCGATGTTCGGGGCGGTCATCGCGCAGGGGCGCGACTACCGCGAGACGTTCCAGGAGTTCCGTCCGGGGTTCGATCTGACCGAGGAGCGCGAGAAGCGCGCGGCGGCCGGGAAGCCGGAATGGTTCGGCGAGGACGACCTCTACGCCGACGTGCGACCCACACTGGCCGCACTGCGGGAGGCCGGCCTGTGGGTGGGCATCGCGGGAAACCAGACCGTGCGGGCCGGTGGCCTACTGCGCGGACTGGACCTTCCGTCCGACCTGATCGCCACCAGTGATGACTGGGGGGCGTCGAAGCCGGACGTGAAGTTCTTCGACCGCGTCATCGAGGCGACGCCTGCCGAGCCGGGCGAGATCCTGTACGTCGGCGACCGGCTCGACAACGACATCCGCCCGGCCGTGCAGGCGGGCCTTCTGACAGCTCTGATTCGACGCGGGCCGTGGGGCACGATTCAGCAGCGCGACCCGGACGCGGACTCGATCACCACGATGCGCATCGACTCGCTCGCGGAGCTGCCTGAGAAGATCGTCAAGTTCAACGCTGATAGACCCGGCTTCCACAGTTCGGCGGGGTTTCGGTGGGTCAGGTCGGGGATCGATGCTGGTCAGCGCGTTGCGGCTAGCGGCACGGGCTGAAAATGC
>NZ_JBEXID010000104.1:0-19159 GCF_040608395.1 Streptomyces sp. NPDC005181 | reverse complement strand
TCAAGTCACTCACTGTGCGTCACATTCCTGGTGTCAGCCGGGGCCCGACCAGCACCCAACAAGATCATCTCTTACACAAGGAAGTGAACACCCTCCGCCGGTCCGGCAGCTCATCGAGGACCTGCAGACCCGCGTCACCGGCGAGGTCCTGGCCACCGCCGAGACCGACCTGCTGTGGGTACGCGTCGGTGGCGACAGCACCGTGCAACGCGCCCGTGCCGGTGTGATCGCCGCCCGCTTCCGCCACTACGAGAACCGCGACGGCATGCCGCTGCTCCACGACCACGTGGTGCTGTCGGTCAAGGTCCGCCGCCAGGACGGCCGGTGGGGCACCCTGCACACCCGCCCGTTCCTCGAGTACGCCGTCACCCTGTCAGAGCTCTACAACCAACGCCTGATGGAAGAGATTTGCCGCGCGCTCGATCTGGCGACCGTGCCCCGCTACCCGACCGCCGGCCAGCGGCCCGTGATGGAACTCGCAGGGATCCCCGAGCAGCTCATCGACTGGGCCGCCACCCGCAACACCGCGACCATGCAGCGCCTGGCGGAACTCGCCGGCCAGTACCAGGAACGCACCCGCCAGCCCCTGACCACCAAAATCCGGCGCCGGATGATGGCACGCGCCTCCCACGAGACCCGGCCCGCCAAGAAGAAGACCGGCCAGCCCCTGCCCGCCTTGCGGGAACGCTGGCGGGACGGCGCCGTTGCCCTGGTCGGCGAGGCGGTCGTCGACAACCTCCTGCGCCTGGCCCGCCTCGCCGCCGCAGCGATCCGCACCACCGTCCGCACCGTCGTGGACGTCGCGGCCGCAGCCCTGGAGATCACCGCGATCGTCTCGGTCCACCACGGCGGCCGCTTCCGCCACCGCCACCTGCTCGCCGAAGCCCGCCGCTACCTCACCCGCACCCTCCACGGATACCCCGTCCCGCCCCTCACCGACACCGCCATCACCGCGGCCGCCATCCGCGACCACTGCATCCCCGTCGACCCGCCGAACCCCGACAAGCCGATACCGCTCGCGCACCGCACCTTCACCCCGGCCTGGGCACCCAAATCGCCCCGCAGTTCGACCACACCCGCCGCCCACCGGATCCACCACCGCGCCCGCGCTGAAGCCGCACGCCGCACCGCCCTCACTCGCACCGAAGCGCAACAGAAGCCGCCTGTACGGCAGCAAGAGCACACCCCGCAGGCCGCACCACAGCAACCGCTGCCTCCCGCCCCGAGCCAGGCACCCGCCGGGCCATCACCCAGCTGAACCAGCAGGCGCCCGCGCTGGTGTGGCCGACTTTCAGCTGACCGCGCAGGAACTGGCGGAGCTCACCGAGGCCGCCGCCTGAGGCCTGGTGGTGGGCGGCGGCCTCGAGCCTGGACCGGCCGTTAGCCTGTGGATATGTCAGAGCGTGTCATCCCGGGCCGTACGGGCGGCCTGATCACTCTGGGCGCCGCGGACGCTCTGTGGGCCGGCTTGACGGCCGGCAGCGCTGTGCCGGCGGCTTCTGCGGCGTTCACCTGCTCTCCTGCCAATGCCCGGGCGGGCTACGTCCTGCTCGGTAGCCGTGTGGTGGCGACGGTGAAGGCAAGCGGCGGCCAGTGGAGTGTTCCGGAGACTGCGGTGCGCCGGGCGGCAGCGGAACTGAACGCGGTTGAGATGGACCGCCAGGACCTGGTCCGCATCGGTCCGTTCCGTGACGGGCCGAAGCAGGAGCGCAACGAGGGAACGCCGCTGCGATGGCGCCAGCGCATCACCCGGGAACTGCAGGAGCTGGGCGCCCCCGAGCGGGCAGCACAACCTGAAGGCGGCCGGCCGCACCATCTGGCGGGAATCGACTGGCGGCGGATACTCGTGGAACAAACCCGCGGCCACACGGCGCGGACATGGTGGCTGCCGCGCGCTGTGGTCAGGCTGCTGGATGTGGCCGAGCACACCGAAACGCGGTGGCTGCGAGCCGAGCGGACCTGCCAGGCAAGCGCAACCGTCACCGAGTCGCCCTCCCACCACTGGCAGGCCCGAGCCGCCGACGGCTGGCAGACGACGAGTCCCGACTGCCCAACCGCCCCACTGCGCCCGTACAACGAGGAACTGAAAGGCCACTTGTACTCGGTACTCAGCAGGAAACCCGGCACCTCCCGCAAGGTGGCTGGGTGGACTTGCGCCATCTGCCGCACCGCACCCGCCGCCGTACTCGACCACTGCCACGAACACGGCTACGTCCGCGCCCCCGTCTGCCACTCCTGCAACACACAAGAACGACCCGACCACCTCTACAGCAACGACATCCGCGTGGCTAACCACTACACACGTCTCTTCCACACCCACACCGCCGACTGGCTCCGCCACTGGCACCGCTGCCCCGGCTGCCGCACTCGCACCACCCTGCCACTGCCACACCTCGCCGCATGGACCGCCCACATAGCCTGCCGATCACTGCGCCCGACCCACCGCGACCCTGGCGGCTCCCGCGGGCGCAAACCCTGCGGCGCGCTGCGCGTGTCCTGGACCGGCAGCCACAATGCGCCCGGTTCCTGCCTGCTCACTGTCGCCGTCGACTTGTGCCCCTCCGGCGAGCACCGTGTCCTGGCGCAAGTCTCCTACCGCGAAGCCGCCGAGCGGTTTCGCACCTGGCTGGCCGAGACCGCCCCTGCCGTGGCGGCTGAGGCCGGACCCGACCGCCTGGACGGCCTCCCCGCCCGGTTCCGGCCAGTCATCGTGGACACCAGCGGTGAGGGCCTGGCGCTTTTCTGAGCGAACAGCGAGAGACCCGACACCAACGTCGACCGGGTGATGACGAGGGCCATGATGACGAAGCCGAAGGTCAGGGCTGTCAGGCGCCGACGCAGAGCGTCGTAACGGCGGCTGGCTTTATCGACGACTCACGACAGCAGTTGTTCACGACTGCGGGAGGCACCTGCCGCGCCGGGACGTCGATGTCGACGAGAACGGGAGGCAGTGCGCCGCCGCGGCCCGCGTGACGGCGTCGATGCTGCGCGACCGATCACCCGGCCCCGTAGCCAGCGCTTTTGCCCTCGGCCACCCGGGCGCCGATGGCGGCACAGGGCGTTGTCACGTTGGCTGAAGGGGTGGGATGATCTTCGGGTTGATCGTGCTGGGGAGGGTCTGTCCCGTGGAGAGCGTGTCGCCGTCGTACAAGGGTCACCGGTATCCGGTCGAGATCATCTCCCACTGTGTGTGGCTGTACTTCCGGTTCCCGCTCAGCTTCCGCGAGGTGGAGGAGCTGATGCTGGCCCGTGGTGTGATTGTGTCTCACGAGCCGGTGCGCCGCTGGTGCCGGAAGTTCGGGCAGGCCTACGCCAACGCCCTGCGCCGCCGACGCCTCCGTCCCGGCGACAAATGGCATCTGGACGAGGTCTTCATCAAGATCAACGGGGAGCAGAAGTACCTCTGGCGGGCCGTCGACGCCGACGGCAACGTGCTCGACATCCTGGTCCAGAACCGCCGCGACAAGGCCGCGGCCAGGCGTTTCTTCCGCAGACTCCTCAAGGAGACCGGGTCCGTGCCGCGGGTGGTCGTCACCGACAAGCTCCGCTCCTACGGCGCCGCGTTGCGAGAGGTGATGCCCTCGGTCGAGCACCGCTCCCACAAAGGACTGAACAACCGGGCGGAGAACTCGCACCAGCCGACCAGGCAGCGCGAGCGCGCGATGAAGGGCTTCCGCAGCGTCGGCGGAGCCCAAAGATTCCTGGCCGCCTTCAGTGGCATCTCGCCCCACTTCCGACCCGGCCGCCACCACCGCACCGCACCCGACCACCGACTCGAGATGACCGTCCGCTTCACCATCTGGAACCAGATCACCGGCGTCACCGACCAGCCCGCTGTGGCCTGACCGAGAGCCGACAGCCGGCTCGACCACGCCCTGACGCACCGCCAGACGCCTCACCCCCGACAACGTGACAACGCCGCTCGGCTTCATCACCCAGGACGACGGCGGGCCGGACGTGTGCGTGCATTTCTCCGCCATCCGGATCACCCCGGATCACCGGCTTCAGGACCCTGGCCGAGGGCGAGCGGGTCCGGTATGAGATCACGCAGGGGATCGCAGGCCGAGTCTCGGCCCCGGCAGCACATAGCTCTCGCACTCCTGTGAGGTGCGGAATCGGCAGGTCCGGGCGCACACTGAAGGTCACCTCTCACCTCCCGGCCAGGGCTGGGAGGTGAGCCGGAGGCCGGCTCGCGTTCCTGCCTCATCCGGTCTGCCCGTGGAAGAGATGGGTGGTGGTGCCCCGTGGAGCAGCGTGCGGTGTCGGTCGAGGTGACCCCGGACGGCTATGTCGTCTCCTGCCCGGGCACGGAGGTGGTGGGGCGCGGGCCGACCGAGACGGACGCGTGGCTGGACTTCTGGGACACGGTCCGTGACGACTGGAAGCCACTCTCCGGGGAGGCGTCGGTTGCCGCTTTGGGCGGGAGGCTGCCTGCGAGCCGGGCCCGGTGGATGCCGGTGCGCACGATCCGGGTCCGCGACCTGTTCGGCTGACACCCCTGGGCGTCCTTTGTCGGCTGTCGGGTTCCGTCTCCCGGCTCCGCCACCGGGGGACGGAATTCCTGCGCGCTGTGTTCAGCTGCGGGGGTAGGGTCCGGCTGCCGCGTGCGTCTGTTCGGCGCGGTAGTCCTGCTGCTGCCAGACGTGGGGGGTGCCGAGGGCGGTGGGGGCGTCCGCGATCCCGGCACCCACGCGGGCCGGATCGGCGCCCGGCAGGGGCCGGCAGGCGGTGCGCAGCAGCGTGTACAAGAACTCGGCACGGGCCGGGGTGCGGGGCATGACCTGGGCGCGCAGATGGTCGTGGTGCGCGAGCAGTAGGGCGGCGAGGCCGGTGACGTGGGCGGCGGCGATGGCGGTGCCGTCGGCAGGGGTGTAGCCGTCTCCCAGTGCGGTGGTGACGATCGCCGTGCCGGGTGCGACCAGGTCCACCCCGGGCCCGGTGGGGGTGAACGGGGCCGGGAAGGGTCCGGGCCACGGCGGCTGCACCGCCGCGTAGGGGCTGCGGGCGGGGTAGGTGCCGGTGTGCGCGAGCGCCCCCACCGCGAGGACCCCAGGCAGGGCGGCGGGCTGGGTGAGGGGGCCGGCGGTGTCGCCGGCGGGGGCGATGACCGTGATCCCGGCCGCGTGCGCATCCAGCAGCTTCCACGCCATGAGCTGCGACGGAAATGCGTAGGCGAGGTTGATCTGGGCGATGTCGATGTCATGCGTGACGCAGTAGTCGACCGCGCGGAGCAGGTCGCTGACGTGCCCGCCGGGGAACAGTTTCAGTGCGTGCAGCTCGGCCTCCGACGCGATGCCGGTGATGCCGGTGCGGTTGTCGGCCGCGGCAATCACTCCCCCGCACCAGGTGCCGTGGCCGGTGGCATCCCGCCCCCACGTGCCGTCCCCGCCGCCGACGGTGGTGGTGAGGTCGTGGCCGTGCCGGACGCTCTCTTTGAGGTCTGGGTGGGCGGTGTTCACCCCGGAGTCCATGAGGGCGACCTTGATGCCGTGTCCGCGGTAGGTCGGGGGGATCTGGTGCAGCCGCATCGCCTGCGCCCCCCAGCCCGTCAGCGCCCGGCCGGGGGAGCCCTCGAACGTCTCTGCCAGGGCCTGTACCTCCACCACCGCCTCCCCGCCCTCGGTGAGATCGGGGCGGCCGGTCCGCAGCGGCCAGTAGCCGCTGACGGGCCGCACATACAGCCCCTGGAGGGTGTCCGGCGTGTCCGCCGCCAGCGTCAGGCTCACCCGCCCGTCGCGGCCCGTGACCCCGTGCACCGGAATACTGCTGCCGATCGCCCACACGTGCGCCCCGGCCACCGCCTGACCGTCACCGCCCACCACCCGCAGCCTGACCGTTCCGGGCTCCTCCAGGGTGATGGCGAGCATCGGATCCACCACCGGCAGCGCAGTGCCCATGCCGGCGCTGATCGGTGGGGTGGGGGTGTAGGCGAGGGGCTGGTCGATCTCCACGACCACCTGCGGGTTCGCCGCCAAAGCGCGGGCCCGCTGCTCGGGCATCGCGACCACCGCGACAGGAGGGCAGGCCGGATGCGGCTCCGTGATCGCCCCCAAGCCCCGGGGACGGGACGGGCGCAGCTGTGCCACCGGTTCCACGTCGGGGTCCTCCTCGAGCAGGGCGAACAATGCTCCGGCTTCGACCGGCGGCACCCCGCCTGCCAGCATCCCTGCCGGGCGCGGCGCCACCAGATACCGGCCCCACCCCGCCCGCACACCCCGGCCCTGTTCATACCCCAGCGCCTGCGCCTCCCCGCCGAGCCGGCCGGCCGGCTCACCCGTCCCGCCCGCGGCCTCGCCGGTCTGCTCCGCCGCGGCCTTCTGCGCCTGGGCCTTGCCCTTGCCGTTACCGCCGTTGCCCGGCTTCACACCGCCGCCTTGCTCACTCATCACACAAACCGCCATCTCACACTCAAGGGTTGCTTCACTTGTCACATCACGTCGCACAAGCTGCTGCGTGGTGGGAGCGGCACCTCGCCCCCACCACGCAGCCCGTCACTGCGGCGCCTCGCCGCCCGGCGTGAGGGGCTGTTACATGCCCAGAGGCGACAGCTGCCCGTACTGCGGCTGCTGCCCGAACATGCCCTGCCCCTGGCCAAGCCCCGGGAACTGGCCGCCCTGTCCCATCTGGCCCTGCGGCTGCAGGCCCGGGAACTGGCCGAACTGCTGCTGGCCCTGCTGGCCCTGCTGGCCCTGCTGGCTCTGCTGCACCAGCGTCAGGATCGCGATAGGCAGCGCCTGCTGCACGGACTGCTCCACAGCGCTTCGCACGCCCTGGAGCAGGGTGTGGTGCAGCGCCACAGCCAGGTACGGGTGCGCCTGGTGGGCCAAGCCCTGCTGCTGCAGCTGCTGCTGAACCTGCTGGATCTGCTGCAGCGTCTGCTGCATGCGCTGCGCCACCTGCTGGCTCGCCTGCTGGCAGGCCTGCTGGATCGACTGCTGAACCACCTGCGCGATCTGCTGCTGCGACCCGGCGATCTGCTGGCCGAACGGCTGCTGGTCCTGGCCCTGCTGCCCCCAGGGCTGCTGCTGGCCGAACGGCTGCTGGGTCTGGGGCTGGCTGATCTGTTGGGGGGTGTAGACGGACATGCGGGACTCCTCCTTGAGCCTTGCGGGTGGACACGGCCAGGCGCCGAACCTGAAAGCCGGTCCGCCGCCGCCATCGAGCAGCAAACCACCAACCGACGAAGAATACATTCCGGGACATACCGCCAAGGGGAGTGCCGTCGGGGGAGAGGCCCCGCCTGGGCACAGGTACCGGTGTGGCTGTCCCATCCGGCGGTGCGGCCGCCAGGGCAACTGGCCGAGGCCGGCTGCCGGGGTGCAGGCTGAGAGATGAGCGTGCAGCCGTCTTCCGGCGCTCACGGTGCGTCTGGGTTGCCGCCGCT
The DNA here is from genome assembly GCF_040608395.1 of Streptomyces sp. NPDC005181. Taxonomy (NCBI): domain Bacteria; kingdom Bacillati; phylum Actinomycetota; class Actinomycetes; order Kitasatosporales; family Streptomycetaceae; genus Streptomyces; species Streptomyces sp. NPDC005181. The sequence goes on along the minus strand of NZ_JBEXID010000104.1, from coordinate 11,775 downwards.
GTCGCCGATGCTGGCGGTGGCGGGCCCGCCGCCGGGACCAAAGAGGGAGGCCGAGTACGCGTTCGAGACGCTGTGGAACGGGGCCCGGGTGATCGCCCATCTGCCCGGGGCAGCCTGCGTGCCGATGCGGTGCTGACGGCGCCGGAGGACCAGGTGCCGGTGTTGTTCGTGGAGGTCGACAACCACACCGAACCCGCGGCGGTCGTGGCCGCGAAGATCGAGCGGTACCGCCGGTTCTTCCGACGCCAGGTGAAGAACGACCGGGGCCGTGACGTCCCGCTGTGGTCGACGCTGTGGGACGACTTTGGCCGCGGCGGCTACCCGCCCCTCGCCCTGGTCTTCACGAAGGACGTCGGCGCACAGGCCCGGATGAACCGCATCAAGACCATCCGCGACCTGTCCCGTGCCTACTGGCAGCCCCGCTGGCAAAGCCCACACGGCTGGTCCCCCAAGGACACGGAGGAGAACGGCTGGTGGGACTTCACCGGCACCGTCCCCGTCATCGCCACCCACCTCTGACAAATCCGCTGTTGATCACTGAGATAGCAGTTTCCTGACCTGTGGATACAGTGATCGTTTCCGGATTTCGCGCTCTGGTGTGGCGCTGCTCTGGGCAGGGGTCTTCATAGGGCGGAGATGTTGGGAAGGCCGCTGAGCTGCGAATGTAGTGATCGTTTCGGATTGTAGTGATCGTCGCGAAATTTCCCTTTCTCGGTGGGCTGTGGTCTGCCCTCTGTGGGAGTGATCTCTGCTGTCGTTCCGTGCCGCGCACGCAGCTGATGGTCCGGCTGCCTCTGGAGCGGAGCCAACCGACGGGCCGAGGCCCTGAATGCCAAGCAACAGACCTCCCGTCTCTCCCGCCGCAGCCCAGCACGTTGACGCCACGGAGGACGAAGGGGCCGACATCGTCATCTACCCAGCCAGCGTTCGCGGCGTGCCGCCCGGCGTCCAGAGTGCGGAGGCCATTCCCGCGGGACGTTTCGCCGGCTGCCCGGGTGTGGGGCTCGGAAAGTTGTTTGGAGCACGGCATCCCGCCCGCCCCCGAACGCGAAGGCACGACCTGGGCTGACTTTCTGTGCAGCCAGGCCGACGCGCTCCTCGCCTGCGACTTCTTCGAGACCCGCGCCCTGGCCGGGGCACGCCTGTACGTTTTCGCCGTCATCGAGCACACCAGCCGCAGGATCCGGATCTTGGGCGCCACCGCACACCCCACCGCGGACTGGGTGGTACAGGTCGGACGTAATCTCGCCATGGATCTCCAGGACGCGGGCAGCACGGCCAAGTTCTTGATCCGCGAGCGGGACTCCAAGTTCACCAAGGCCTTCGATGCCGTGATGGCTGACGCCGGGCTGGAGGTCATCCTCAGCGGTATCCGGATGCCGCGGATTCGATCATGGAGCGATGGATACAAATCTGTCGACGTGAGCTGCTGGACCGTACCCTCATATGGGGCCAGCAGCACCTACTCCACGCCCTGCGCGAGTTCGAGTCGTTTTACAACGGCCATCGCCCCCACCGGGCCCTGGGGCAAGCCGCTCCGCTCCGCCCGCCAGGCGTGGCCCGGGTGGCGATTGCGTCCGTACTCGCTGGAGTCCTGGGTGTCCTGCTCAGCCGTGCAGCGAGCTGCGAAGTCGCGCGGGTGGGGAGGCCACCCGCTCGCCCATGCAGCCTGACCTGTCGAGGACATCCAGGAGCCCTGATGGCAGTAGAGATCGTCTACGAGACACACGCCACCACCACCGACAACGAGGCCGGCATCGCCACCGGCTAGCTCCCGGGCCGACTCTCGGACCTGGGCTGCCGCCAGGCCAGGGAGCTGGGCGAGCCGAGGGCCATCATCCTGCGGTCCCTCGCCTCGCCCCTGCCCAATTGGTGATCCGGGCGTTCGGGACCGATCGGAGGAAGCCCGCGTTCCCAGACCTGGGCGGACACGGTGACCGTGTGTCTTCACGGGGCATGGGCGGGTCCGCCCGACGCACTGGGTACGCGTCGGGCGGACCCGTGGCCGGGGGCGGGGGCGGATCGGCGCAGGCCGGTGGCAACGGACCAAACGACTGGCGCTGCCACCGTGATCCGATGTGACCACCGCGGTGACGTAGCCATCGAAAGCGCCGTGTCCTCAGAGCGCTGTCATGGCAGAGCGAGTGATCGCCAGGGAGCCGTAGAGTCGCGACCATGGACGACTCGTTCGAGACGATCTTGACGAACCACTGTCCGTTCGGGGGCCGGCACCCGCTTCCCGAGGGAGCGCAGGGAATGATCAGCGGAGACGAACACGGCCTCACACAGCTGCTCTCGGGGGTCTATGCCGATTGCGCATACTGCAAGGAACATGTGGACGCGCGCTTCCTGCGCGATGCCGGAGACGGATACGTCCTCTTCTGCACGATGACCGCTGTATGGCTGTGCTCGTATGCACAAATACGCGCATATCAAGGGCTACCGCTGGTCGAAACTGCGGACGTGCTGCTTCCGCCCGCCGTATTCAGGGAGCTGCGTCCACGAACGCGCAGCATTCTCGGCAAGATCCTGTTGTTCCCCTGCGAAGCTCCTGGCGGCTTGCCCGCCGCTCAACCAGACCCCGTGGGGATGGCAGAGATACTGATCAACCACACCAACGGACTGGATCGCTCGGACATTTGGCGGGACGCCTGCCTGACATGCCGTCTGACGCCCACCCACTGACACCAAACCAGCACATCACGGACAGCCCATCTGCGCTGCCGTCGCTCTGCGCGACTGATCATTCTGAAATAGTGAGAGCGTGTCAGCCCCAAACTCCCCATGATGTGACACGTTGCCACAACGTTGACTCTGCTGTTCAGAGCGGCTTTCCCGCACAGCCCGCGGAAGTGTGCGGCAGGCATACTCCGAGCACGCCGACGTGGCATGTCCGCGGCGGCCTGGGGTAGTCCGGGCACGGTCGGCGCCCCACGCGACGGCCATCGTTCAAAACGACGAATTCCGTGGGTGGCCTGCGAAAACGCCAACTACCCGCCTTTGGGCCGAACCCCCTGTCGTGATCCACCATGTCTTCGAGCATGCTGGTGGCCGTCCGGCCGGGACGGGGCGCGAAGCGGGCGCAATGGCCGCAGGCAGGTGAGGAGCACAGCGGCGCCTGCGCCTCGCAGGGCATTCCACGGCCCTGCCGGCGCAGGGCCGACGGCCGATCCATGACGGGCGATCACCTACTGCGGCTTGGCCGGGTCTGCTGTGTCGTTCCGATTCGTCAGTTCCTGTCGCGGTGGTGAGGGTGCCGGTCACGCCCATGGTGTGGTCGGTGCCGGCCTGGCGGGCGCACCCACTCAACGGCCCCGGCCCTGAGATTTGTGCACGGGTTGGACGCGAGTTGACGATGGGAGCCGCCAGAGGCTCTTGGCCCTCGGCATCCTGGGCGCAGCGCGACAGGGGAAGCGCGACGGGCCGTCAGTCCGGCTCGGGCCGTCGGCGACGGGCCCGTCAGTACAGCTCGAGCCACCAGCGACGGGCCGTCAGTCGGCGCGGCCTGACCTCACCTTCGATGCGAAGCCGAGCCCGATGCCATTCCACAAAGTGTGTTGGCCGCGACAAGCCACCTCCGCGCCGCGATTCCGGCACCATTTGATGTGATTCGTACCGTCGGCGCCGAGTCGCAAAGGTGACATGGCACTGGGATGACACGAACAAACGTTGTGTTTTGTCGATAGTGGCGTCACGCTGTCCCTCCATGACCCCTTTGATCAAAAAACAGCGGCCGAGGGTCCACAGACCCCGGTCGCAGTATGTGGCGGCCACTGCGCTCGCGGCGTTGCTCGTGGGCCTGACTGTCACACCGGGTGCCGCTCAGGGCGCCGATCAGGCCGACACGCCACGGCCGAGCAACCAGGCCGCAAAGTCGCACGGCGTCACCCGGCACCATGTCACCCTGATCACGGGCGACCGCGTCACGCTGGAGACGGACCCGTCGGGCAAGCAGAGCGTTTCGGTGGAGCCGGCCAAGGGCCGGGAGCACCTCACGTTTCTCAAGCGCCAGGACGGTGACGACTGGACGGTCATACCCGTCGACGCACTTCCCCTGATCGCGGCGGACCGCCTCGACAGGGCCCTGTTCAACGTCTCGGCCCTGGTCAAGGGGAAGTATGCCGAGCGCACGAGTCTGCCGCTGATCGTCGATTTCGCGGGTGACGCGCGGACCGTCGCGAGCCGGCTCACCGCGGCCGGTGCCGGCAAGGTCCACGCCATCCCCGGGACGTCGTTCGCGACCCTCGGTGAAGACCGCAAGGACGCCGCGGAGTTCTGGGAGAACATCGCCCCCGCCAAGTCGGGCGCCACGTCCATGGGCGCGGGCGTACGCCGGGTGTGGCTCGACGGCCGTGCCAAGGTCTCGCTCGACCGGACGGTGCCTCACATCGGTGCCCCCCAGGCCTGGGCGAAGGGCCTCAAGGGCGACGGTGTCAAGGTCGCGGTGCTCGACACCGGCTACGACCCGAACCACCCTGACCTCAAGGGCCTCGTCGAGGACTCCGCGAACTTCACCAGCGAGCCGAACACCGACGACCAGCACGGCCACGGCACCCACGTGACCTCGACCGTCGCCGGTTCCGGCGCGGCTTCCGGCGGCACGCACAAGGGCGTCGCGCCCGGCGTGCGGATCCTGTCCGGCAAGGTCTGCGACGCGAACGGCTCCTGCGACAACTCCGCCATTCTCGAGGGCCTGGCCTGGGCCGCCCAGCACGGCGCCAAGGTGATCAGCCTCAGCCTGGGCGATGTCGACACCCCGGAGACCGACGCCCTCGAGGCCATGGTCGACACCCTCACCCGTGACTACGGTGTCCTGGTCGTGGCCGCGGCCGGCAACGAAGGCCCCGGCAAGGTCTCGTCCCCCGGCTCCGCCGACCGCGCACTGGCCGTCGCCGCCACCGACATCGACGACGAGGTCGCAGACTTCTCCTCGGTCGGCCCGCGGGTGGGCGACTTCGGCCTCAAGCCGGACATCGCGGCCCCCGGTGTCGGCGTGGTCGCCGCCCAGGCGGGCGGTACGACAGCCGAGGACGGCTACATCGGCATGTCCGGGACGTCCATGGCGACCCCGCATGTCGCCGGTGCCGCCGCCATCGTGTTCCAGCAGCACCCCGACTGGACCGCGGAGCAGGTCAAGCGCCAGCTGATGCAGTCGACGACGGGCGGCCTCGAGCGCGGCGCCTACCGCCAGGGCGCCGGCCGGGTCGACATCGCACGAGTGATCGACCAGCAGGTGAGCGCCGAGCCCACCGGACTGGACTACGGGCAGATCCGCTGGTCCGACGGCGCTCGGCCGCCGGTCGACAAGACGGTCACCTACCGCAATCCGACCAGCAAGCCGGTCACCCTGGACCTGTCGCTCAACGTGTCCCACGACGGTGACAAGCCCGCGCCGGCAGGCCTCTTCCGGCTCAGCGCGGACAAGGTCACCGTGCCCGCGCAGGGCACCGCGAACGTCACCGTCACCGCGACCCCGGAGACGGCCACGACCTACGCGGCGTACAGCGGCGTGGTCATCGCGTCGACCGCCGACAAGGCCGTCTCGGTGCGTGTCCCGATCGGTATGGACGTCGAGCAGCCGTCCCACGATCTGCGCATCACCATGAAGGACCGCTCGGGCAAGGCTCCCGACCACGCCTACCTGATCGTCGGCTCGGCTGGTCACATGCTCCACGAGCTGGAACTGCACGGCAAGGCCAGCACCGTGGTGAGGCTGCCGCGCGACAACAACTCCTACTCGGTGAACGGCTTCTTCTTCGACGCGGAGTTCACCGAGGGCACCGTGGTCGGTACGCCGAAGGTCGTGATGAACGCCGACCAGGACGTCACCTTCGACGCCCGGAAGGCGAAGCCTGTCACGGTCTCGGCCCCGAGCCGCTCGGCCCGCATCATGTCGGCCGAGATCGGCACCGCGGGACTGGACGGCGGGCTGTTCTCCGTCTCCATGAACGACGCGATCGGCGACGACCACATCGAGGGCCTGTACGCGACCCCGAGCGCGCGGGACAAGGACTCGAAGTTCACCTATCTCGTCAGCACCATCTGGGGCGAGCCCGACGGCGCCGACGGAAACCCCTCGTCGGCCTACTACCTGACCTGGCCGGTGCGTGGGGCCATCCCGGCGGACCCCGGCTACAACCCCCGCAAGTCGGAACTGGCCAGGGTCAACACCACTTTCGCCGCCACCGAACCGCGCAGCACCGCGTACCGCAGTGTCTGGATGTATCTCGACAAATTCCGTTTCTACCACGGGATGGACGGGCTTCCGGTTCCGAACCATCGGGTCGACTACTTCTCGACGGCCAAGGAACTGCGCTGGCAGACCGTTTTCGAGCAGAACTTCATGACGAAGCCCGACAGTCACGGACAGGGCTTCCTCGGCCCCATACACGGCTACAAGGCCGGATCCGTCGAGGAGCGCTGGAACGGCGGAGTTCAGGCCATGGGCTTCGCGCCCGAGGGGGTGAACACCTTCCGTGAGGGCGACTTCATGTCGTTCGTCATCCAGGACTCTGCCAGCGGAAACCTCGACATGGCGGCCGGAACGTCGACCATCAGCCGGTCCGGGTGGCAGCTGCGGCGCAACGGTGCCCTGGTCGCGGACACCCGGAGCTTCGCTTATGTACCGGCCGATGCCGCACCCGCCGACTACCGCCTGACGTTCGAGCAGGACCGCGACCCCGTCAAGAGCTCCATCTCCACACAGCTGCAGGCCGAATGGAATTTCCGGTCGCAGACGACGGCGGCCCGGCAGGTGCTGCCGCTGTACGCGGTGCGCATGTCGCCGGAACTCGACGAGTGGAACCGTGCCAAGGCCGGCCACAGGCTTGACATCCCGGTCCTGATCCAGAGCCCGCCCGGCGCCTCCGAGCCGTCGATCCGCACCTTCACCACCGAGGTCTCCTACGACGAGGGCAAGACCTGGCACTCCGCCAAGGTCAAGGGTTCCGGTACGAAGCGCACCGTGAGCGTCGACCACCCGCACCGCTCTGCGGGCGGCTCGGTCTCGCTGCGCTCCTACGTCAAGGACGCCGCGGGCAACTCGTTCAAGCAGACCGTCATCAAGGCCTACCTCCTCAAGTAGCCGGCTGACGGCAGCAGGGGGCCCGGCGGAATCCGTCCGCCGGGCCCCTTCCGCTACGCCCGGATGCCAATACTGCGGCGGAGAACAACCCTCGGCTACGCCGAGCCAACGAAAGGACACCGTTGAAGCCACACCGCAGACGCAGGAGCCTGCCGGTCATCGCCGGCGCGTGGATCCTTGCGCTGACAAGTCCGTTCACCGCATCGGCCGCGCCCCCTTCCGCCCCGCCCCAACCCCCCTCCTCGGCCGGCCCGGGCGCTGTGCCCACCGGCGAACACACCGTCACCCTGATTACCGGCGACGTGGTGACCGCCCGTCAGGTCCCTGGGGCCGACGGCAAGCGCGGGGGCGTCGTCACCGTGCGCGGCGCGGACGGACGGCCTGCGCAGACCCGCATCACGGAGTTGGGCGACGACCTCTACGCGTACCCCGAGTCCGCGCTGCCCTTCGTGGCGCAGGGGATCCTGGACCGGCAGCTGTTCAACATCACGGCCCTGATCGCGGACGGATACGACGACGCGCACCGCAAGCGGCTGCCGCTGATCGTCTCCTACACCAAGGCCGACGCCGCGCGCCGCGCGCCCGCCGTCCCCGAGGGTGCGTCCCGGGTACGGAACCTGGACAGCATCCAGGGCGCCGCCCTGACCGTGGAACGCTCCCGCGCGGACGCCTTCTGGAACTCTCTGGCCGGGGCGGCGACGGCCGACGGCGCGCGGGCACAGGACGCCGAGCCGTCCTTCGGCCGCGGCGTCGCGCGTATCTGGCTCGACGGTCTCGTACACGCCGACCTCGCCGAAAGCACCGAGCAGATCGGCGCCCCGAAGGTATGGGCGGACGGCAACACCGGTCAAGGCGTGGACGTGGCCGTCCTTGACACCGGTGTCGACGCCGGTCATCCGGATCTCGCGGACCGTATCGCGGCGCGGCAGAGCTTCGTACCGGACGAGAACACGGACGACTACTCCGGGCACGGCACCCACGTCGCGTCCACCATCGCCGGCACCGGTGCGGCCTCCGACGGACAGGAGAAGGGCGTCGCGCCCGGTTCCCGTCTCCGTATCGGCAAGGTGCTCGGCAACGCCGGCAGCGGGCTGACCTCCTGGGTCCTGGCCGGCATGGAGTGGGCGGCGGTCGACCAGCAGGCCAAGGTCATCAACATGAGCCTCGGCTCCGATCAGTGGTCCGACGGAACCGACCCTCTCAGCCAGGCCGCCGACCGTCTCAGCGCCGAGACCGGCGCACTGTTCGTGACCGCCGCCGGCAACACGGGCACATCCGGCGCCATCAGCGGGCCGGGGGCGGCGAACGCCGCACTGACCGTGGGAGCGGTCGACTCCACCGACTCCGTCCCCTTCTTCTCCAGCACGGGCCCCCGCGTCGACGGCGCACTGAAGCCGGAGATCAGCGCCCCCGGAGTCGACATCCTCGCGGCCAACTCCCAGTTCAGCGACAACGGACTGGGCTCCTACCAGGCCCTGAGCGGCACTTCCATGGCCACGCCCCACGTCGCCGGCGCAGCCGCCCTCCTCGCCGCCGCCCGTCCGGAACTCACCGGCGGCCAGTTGAAGGACCTGCTGACCAGTCGCTCCAAGCAGACCCGGTACAACGCCTTCGATGCCGGCAGCGGCCGACTGGACGTCGCCGCGGCATCGCACGCCGAAGTCTTCGCCACGGCGACCGCGTACGCGGCGCAGGGCACGGGCGGCGCCGTCCAGCGCCCGGTGACCTACACCAACACCACCGACGCGCCGGTCACCCTGGCGCTGTCCGTCGCGGAGACCCACGCCCCCGCCGGGACGTTCCGGCTGTCCGCCTCCCAGGTGGTCGTGCCCGCGCACGGCACGGCCGACGTCAAGGTGACGATCGACAGCTCCGGCATCACCGATCCCGGCCGCCACACCGGCCAGGTACTGGCGAAGGACAAGGCCGGGAACGTTGCGGCGCACACCGCGGTCGGCGTCGGCTTCGTCGCGCGCAAGCTGACCTTGGAGTTCAAGGATGCCAAGGGTCAGCCCATGTCCGGCGTCGCCCAGGTGTTCAGGTCGGGCGACCCGGCTGCCCCGATGTTCGTCCTGGTCGGCTCCTCCGGCGGGCACATCTACGTGCCCATGGGCATCTACTCGGTGCTGGCCTTCAAGACGGTCGAGGGCGTCCACGGCCCCCACTCCAAAGGCATGGCCCTGCTCGGTGACCCGGAGGTCCACCTGAAGGCCGACACTACCGTCACGTTCGACGCCGCCAAGATCAGCCGGATCGACACGACAACCCCGCAGCGGACCGAGGTGACCTACCAGCGGCTGGACTATCACCGCTCGATGGGGGGCGTTATCTGGCGGGACTACATGGAGACGCAGACCAACTTCGACAGCCTGTGGGCCCAGCCGGCCACCGACAAGGTCACGCACGGCGACTTCTACCTGGCCGCTCGCTGGCGCAAGGAGCAGCCCGCGCTGGCCGTCTCCACCCGTACGGCCGACTTCACCGATGTACTGCGCCAGGACGGCGTCACCCCGCTGCCCACGGGCACCAGGAAGCTGCCGCTGGTCTTCGCGGGCCAGGGTGCGAGCGCGGACTACACCCACCTCGACGCACGTGGCAAGGCCGTGGCGGTCCGCCGCAACGACGACGTCTCCGACATCGACCAGGCGGCCAACGCGATGGCCGCGGGCGCGAAGCTCATGCTGGTCGTGAACAACGAGGACGGCCGCGGTTTCCGCGGCTACAACCAGCCGTTCGGGCCGCCCGTCCCGCTCGATGTGGGGCTGCTCAGCCCCGACGAGGGCGAGAGGCTCGTCCAGCAGGCCAAGGTCCGCAAGGCGGAGGTCACCGTCGCCTCCCAGCCGGTCAGCCCGTACGTCTACGACCTCATGCAGACCTGGCACGACCAGATCCCGAACAACATGGTGGTGCGGGGCAGCGCCAAGAACCTCGCCCGGATCGACGTCACGTTTGCGAGCCCGGCCCCGGACCGCGAAACCGGCGGCGAGTTCCGCTTCGACCGGCCCACGTACAACAACTGGGCCATCGGCACCAGCATGCCGGAGCCGGCGAAGGGGAAGCGCACCGACTGGGTCTCCACCGGGAGCGACTACAGCTGGAGTCAGGAGGCGTACGCCGACGGCGTGATCTACGAAGTCGAGCCCAAGACCTCCTACCGGGCGGGCAGCACACAGTCCCAGGAGTGGTTCAAGCCGATCCAGCGCCCCTTCCTGAACGACGCCTTCCGCCAGCCCACCCGCAAGGGCAGCCACCTGTACATCGACATCCCGGGCTGGGGCAGCCGGAACCACGTCGGCATGGACCAGTACGGCGTCGGAACCAGCCAGCAGCAGACCCTCTACCAGGGCAGCACCCAACTGGGCCAGGGGAACTTCACATCCGTGTGGGGAGACGCCCCCAGCGCCGACAAGCTGCCGTACCGGCTGGTCGTCACCGCTGAGCGCGATGTGCCCTTCACGCCGTACTCGACCAGCACGCGCACCGAGTGGGACTTCACCTCGAAGGCCCAGGCGGACGACTCCGCCGCGGTGCTGCCGCTGGTGCAGCTCGACTACAGGATCGGCACCGACGGCGCGGGACGCGCGGGGCGGCACGACACCCTGTCCGTCACCGCCGCTCATCTGCCGGATGCCGCCGGCGCCGGGAAGATCGGCGCGGTCGGCGTGGAGCTGTCCTACGACGAAGGCCGGACCTGGCACAAAGCCGACTGCGGCCGTGACGGGCGATTCCGTCTGGACGCTCCCAGGAAGGCGTCGTCCGTCTCGCTGAGGACGAACGCCAAGGACGCGGCGGGCAACGCGGTGCGCCAGACGGTGATCAAGGCGTTCGGCCTGCGCTGAGCAACGAGGCTCTTGGACGCGCTCGACCCGGCCCGGGGCTATGCCGCCCACCCTGTGGTGGTCCGCCGCGAGCAGCGGACCGCCGCAGGGCAGGTCGAACTGAGCCCGCGGCAGCACGATCGGGGCCGCGGGCGGTCACCCCGTCCTCCAGGGGTGAACGGTTCGCATTCGCCACGGCGTCTCGTGGAACGTTCAGCCCCGGGCTTCCGGCCGCGACGAGAAGATCCTCGCCGCGGCCGGCGATGCTCGGCACGGCTGCGCCAGACGCTGTCGGACCCGGCGGCCCTGCAGCGATGGTCACTGGTGAGCGCACCGTCGCCGGGATCTGGCACCCCACCCTGCGAGCCAACGAGCAGCGCAACCTGGGGCGGTGCAACTCGCGTACGCCTGGTCCACTTCGCACCCGACGACATCCCCGGGACGGGGTCACCTCGCGGTGGCCGGGTTGAGAACCTGCGGGGAGACGAAAGCTGGGACTCGACTCCGCACACGCACGCGCGGTCCTTGCGGCCGCCCCCACCCTGACCTCTCGTGAGGCATCCGGTGGTGGTGGGCCGATAGGTCTGGCGTACGTCGACGTCGACGGTTCCAGGACCGCATATCTGGGCCTGGTTGCGGGTGGGTCCGGGAGCGAGGTGGAACACGAACCTTGTCCACAGCAAGTAGCAGTCGTCGCTGGTGTTGGAGAGTGTTCCGCTGAGTACCAAGTCGCGCGTCAAGCCGGAGCTCGCCGGCTCGGTCCATCGCTGTCCCGCAGGCACGTCGCGGACGCCTCTGTTCTTGATCTCGGTCAGGACGGTGGTCCAGTACTTGGAGCCCTCGCCGCCGTCGCCGGCCCACAATCCGAGGATC
>NZ_JBEXID010000103.1:0-19473 GCF_040608395.1 Streptomyces sp. NPDC005181 | reverse complement strand
GGAACCGCTGGCGACGCCGCCACCAGACACAAGCCCGCATCAGCCACTACCGCCAACGAGAACACTCACCGTGACAACACCGGCTGTAGTACCAGGAAGGAATTCCTCCCTTCGTGGGCGCGCGTGCCGGGCCCACCGGACGTTCGGCCCGCACACCATCAGCAGTCGTCACAGCATGGCCGGCGACGAACGGCTGCGCGAGAGGATCCCACAGTGAGCCTCCTCGGCGCGTCATGAAGGAGCCAAGCCACCCTCCGGGGAAACTCTCGTCATGACCAACGCAGCAAAGGCAGTCCTCGAGGGCGGACCCGACGATCTCCCCGAGCGGATCGTCTCCATCACCACACCCGGGACCGACCTCAAGATTCCGTTCCGCGGCGGATACGAACACTTCAAAGCCACAGCGCGCCACCAGGAAACCACCGAGGGCCAGTTGCCTGTCTACGAGTGGTGGGAGCGCACAGAGATCCCGGGGTGAAACGCCCTCACCGCACAGGACCCGGCACAGAGCGGCCGGCACCGATCGTGGCTGCGGCAAACACGCCCGGCCACGACAGCCCAGTCGCGGGCGGCGGGCCGCATCCGGGCCCACACATCTGCTACGCGCCCGGGAAGCGCAGTACGAATCGTCGTTGCCAGGGAGTTTCGACCGCACGGCGGTGGTAGTGCCGGCGGACGAACGCCACCGCCTGGTCGGCCGGGACTCCATCGAGGACGGCCATGCATGCCAGGGCCGTCCCCGTCCGCCCGCGTCCGCCGCCACAGGCGATCTCGACTCGTTCGTCCGCTGCGCGCGTCAGAGCCTCTTCGAAGAGGCTCCGCGCCTGTTGACGGTCCGGGACCCAGAAGTCAGGGCAGCGCAACCACCGAGCATCCCAGGTGGTGGCGGGTGGCGGCTTGCCGAGCAGATACACCGCGAAGGACGGAGCCGGTCCTGGAAGCAGCGCATGCCGTAGGCCCCGGCCGCGTACCAGTGCGCCAGAGGGAAACCGAATGATCCCGCTGTCCGTCGAGCTCCAGTTCTCCGCCACGCGAGCAATCTACATACGGTTGACGGGCAACCACGGTCACGATCTCGGCGTTCTCTCCTTCGCGGGCCGACATGACAGGGGCTGCCGTCAGAAGTCGGGGCGCCGGCACTGCAACGGCGATCCGCCGGTGTCTGGCAGTGCCCCGCCCGCGCGCGCAGGGGCGCCTGCCAAGCCCCCCCACCAGGACGGATACGCCCGCAGCGCCTGTTCGGCACACCACCCCCGAAGGAGCCGTATCACTCCCGCAAAAAAATCTTCTGGCGTCGATGTAGAGATCTGCTTTGCCGCTCCGTCCATGGGGTGAGTGCGCCACACTGGGCGCGGCGAACACGGGAGTCGACATGCCGAAGTTCTTGCTCATGGTCAACCACGACGGGGGCGTCTTCGAGGAGCCCATGGACGAATGGGAGCCCGGCGACATCGCAGCGCACTTCAACTATTACGAGGTGCTGACCAAGGAGCTGACCGAGAGTGGGGAAATGGTCCAGTTCATGGCGCTCGCCGACCCCCGGCTGACCAAGATCGTGCGGTCGGACGGCAGCGCGGCGCCGCTGGTGACCGACGGACCGTTCCCGGAGTCCAAGGAAGTTCTGGCCGGGTTCAACGTCTTCGACGTCGCGTCCGAGGCCCGCGCCCTGGAGATCGCCGCGCGCATCTCCGCCGTGCCCGGCCCGGGCGGGGTGCCGACCCAACAGCCGGTCGAGGTGCGGCAGGTGATGAGCGACTGCCAGGGCGACCTGTGAGCACTGCCCACTCCGTCGAGGACCTGCTGCGCTCGCTGGCGCCGCAGGTTCTCGGTGTACTGGTCCGGCGGATGGCGGACTTCGACGGGTGCGAGGACGCCGTGCAGGAAGCCCTCGTCGCCGCCGCCCGGCACTGGCCCGAGGACGGTGTCCCCGGCAATCCGCGCGGCTGGCTGCTGCAGGCCGCCACGCGTCGGTACGTCGACCAGGTACGCAGCGAGCAGGCGCGGCAACGACGCGAGGAGCGCACGGCCCGGGAACCGGCTGCCGGCAGTGTCCCCGCCGGCGATGACACGCTCATGCTCTTGTTCATGTGCTGCCATCCCGCGCTCACACCCGCCTCGGCGATCGCGCTGACGCTGCGTGCGGTCGGCGGCCTGGCCACCTTCGAGATCGCGGTCGCTTACCTCGTGCCGGAGGCGACCATGGCGCAGCGCATCAGCCGGGCCAAGCAACGCGTCAAGGCATCGGGCCCCGGTTTCGACGTGCCCGAGCCCGGGGCAAAGGACTGGGCGGCGCGGCTGCGTTCCGTCCTGCACGTGCTGTACCTGATGTTCAACGAGGGCTACGCCACCACGTGTGGCCCCGCACTGCACCGCGCCGATCTGTCCGGCGAAGCCATCCGGTTGGCCAGACAGGTACACAGGATCCTTCCGAACGACGCCGAAGCAACGGGGCTGCTGGCCCTGATACTGCTGACCGAGGCCCGCCGGCCCGCCCGCACCGGCACGGGCGGCGATCTGGTCCCACTGACCGAGCAGGACCGCACCCGCTGGGACCGCCGCCTCATCGGCGAGGGCGCAGCGCTGCTCGCGGCGACGATCGGCAGCGGACCGCCCGGCGAATACCGGCTGCAGGCCGCCATCGCAGCCGTCCACGACGACGCGGCACACGCCGAGGACACCGACTGGCCACAGATCCTCGGCCTGTACGGGCTCCTCGAACACGTAGCGGGCAGCCCGGTAGTCACCCTGAACCGGGCAGTCGCGGTCGCGATGGTCGACGGCCCGGCCGCCGCACTCGCACTTCTCGACGAACTCGACAGCGACAAGGGGCCGCTCCACGGGCACCACCGCGTGCACGCCGTGCGGGCCCACCTGCTCGAAATGGCGGGCGACATCCCGTCCGCACTCGTCCACTACCGTGCCGCAGCAGCCCGCACCACCAGCACCCCTGAACAGCGCTACCTGACCGCAAAAGCCGCCCGGCTGCGCCACCACACGTGTAACTGAACACCAGCTCCCCCTCCCCGGCGGTCTTGTCTGCCGCTGCCGCTCGGCCCCCGACCCGACGATCGGCTGCCGGCAGTGCAGCCCTCTCCGCCAGGGCCCGTCCGGGACGCGGCGCCAGCCCGGGGACATGCGAGCCGAAGCGGGACTCACCACGCCCGTGACGGGCGTTTCCGCCGCCCGCGCCCTGGCTCATGCCGTTCGACGAACCGACCTCGCGCCCGTTACGACCTCTAACTTTAGCTACACACCGAGACGCACGTGAAGGAACTTCCCATGAACGTCGTAACTCCCCGTCGCCTCCTGGTCGTTGCCGCGATCGTCGGCTCTGTGGTCATGACCGCGAGCGGCCTGGCGGCAGCCGCTGCACACGTACACACAGCCCAGGCCTGCCGGAATGCGGTAATCGATGCGACCGCCCCCGTCATCACGCGTGACGACATCCTGATCCGCGCCCCGAGAAGTACTGTCTGGGCCATCCAGACCGACGTGGAGAACTGGCCGGACTGGCAGCCGGGGGTCACTGCCGTCCGGCGCGCGGACGCCGGGAAACTGAGGGTGGGTTCCGCCTTCACCTGGGACGTCGAGGGGCTGCATGTCACCTCCACCGTCAGGCAGGTCGAGCCCGGGCGCCGGATCGTGTGGGGAGGTACCGGCAACGGGATCACCGCAGTCCACGTCTGGACATTCACTCCGCCCCGCGACGGAGTCCTGGTGCACACCGAGGAGTCCTGGCAGGGCGCCCCGGTCGACGCCGATGTGCCCACCGCTCAGGCTGCCTTGGACGCCTCACTCCGCGCCTGGCTCGAAAACCTCAAGCAGGTCTCCGAGGCACAGACGGCTCCAGGCCGCTGACCCGGCCCGCCGTCACCCGCGTCTCCGAAGACGGCGTGTACAGGGTGATCGCGGACGTTCGTGCCGGTGCGGCGGGCGGGGTGGGCCGCCGCGCAGGCGGAGGACCCGGTATGCGCTTGCGCAAAACAGAAACTGATTCACCCGGTGGCTCGTCTTGGGTGGCGAGGTCAAGTGGATGGGAAGCCATGGTGGAGCAGGCGCGGGCGGACAGCGGTGCGACGTCGACGCAGAGGGGAGCAGCGCCCCGGTGGGTGCGGCGCCGGGCGCTGCGGTGGACTCCGGGTGAGGGCGCGAAGGGGGGCGCGAGGGGCCGGTCGGCGTGGACGCGGGGGCGGGTGCTCCCCGCGCTCGCGGTGCTGACGGCCGGGCTGCTGGCGTTCCACCGGGCCGTGCCCAACTCCGTGGGCCGCCTGGGCAGTCTGCTGGAAGCGTTCCTGCCCTGGCTCGGCCTGGTCGTCGTGGTACTGCTCGGCGTGTCGCTGCTGCGCCGTTCGGCCACCGCGCTGGTGGCCCTGCTCATGCCGGTGGCGGCCTGGATGTACCTCTTCGGCGGGCTGTTCCTGCCCGAGGCGGAGCCCGGCGCGCACGACCTGGTCGTGATACAGCACAACGTCAGCGAAGCGAACACCGACCCGGCGGGCACGGCCCGCGCTCTGGCTGACGCCGAGCCCGATCTCATCGCGCTGGAGGAGCTGGTGCCCCCGGCGCTGCCGGTCTATGAGAAGGCCCTCGCCCCGGAGTACCCGTACCACGCGGTCCGGGGGACCGTCGGACTCTGGTCGAAGCATCCGCTGACCGACACCCGGCTGCTGGACATCAAACCCCAGGGGATCGCGGAGGCCTGGAGTCGCGGGCTGCGGACCGTGGTCCACACGCCGCACGGCGAGATCGCGGCGTACGTCGCGCACCTGCCCTCGGTCCGCATCCGGGCGAGCGGCCTCGCATCCTCCTGGCGCGACGAGAGCGCCGGCCTGCTGGGCAAGGCCATCGCCGCCGAGAAGTTGAAAACGGTGATCCTGCTGGGCGACCTCAACAGCACGGTCGACGACCGTGGGCTGGCCCCGCTGACCTCACGGATGAACGTAGCGGAACGCGGCTTCGCCTTCAGCTTCCCCGCCGCCTTCCCGCTCGCCCGGATCGACCAGGTCATGGCCCGCTCGGCAGCCGTCTCCCACATCCGCACCTTGCCCGCCACCGGCAGCGACCACCTGCCGGTCACCGCCCGGATCACACTGGGCTGACGAAAGGGTCCCGGTGACAGCAAACCTGCGTACAGGAGAGCCGGCGTGCTTCGGCACACCCGCGAGCAGACCACGCAGGGATACGGCGCGGCGTCAGTACTCCAGCTCGACGTAGTCGATGTCGGTGAACTCCACCTGGAGGTCGCCGGCCCGACGTCCCCCGTCCTTGAAGTAGATCTCCTGGAGACCCTCGGCGACGATGGTGCGCAGCTGCTGCTCGGACGCACCGGTCTGCCGGGCGTCGAACAGCCGTGCCGCATACGCAGCGGGGAGATGCTGGGTGATCCGGCGGATACGGGCGTCGTCGGTGCTGCCCGGGGCAGCGGTGAAGCCGAACCGGGCGCGGGTCTCGACGACGATGCCGCCCGTGTCGGCCGCCTGCTTCTGGGCCCGTTCGCGCACACGGGGCTGCCAGGCCCGGCGGACCTCGGCGGCGAGCCGGGCGGCGAGGTCTCTGCGGGGGTGCTTGAACTGGCCCGTCAGATACCGCTCGACCGTGCGCTGCGAGACACCCAGGCGGTCGGCTGCCGCCCGGGTCGAGCCTCGCTCACTCTTGACCAGGAAGCGCATCTGTGCCGGGGCGGTCTTCGGGAGCGGGCGGGTGAACGAGGCCGCCTCGGCCCTCTCCAGGCTGTCACCGATCTTCCCCATCCGGGTGTCCTACTCTCCGTCTGCCGCGGCGTCGGTGCCCTTGATGTGGCGCGCAGGGTTGTGGCCCTGGTCGAGCATCTTGACGGCCCACATCAGGTCCTGGGTGCCTTCGTGTTTGACCATGCCGGGGCTCACACCGAGGCGGAATCCACCGGGCAGCGGCCTGCCGTCGGGGGTGCGCGGCAGGAAGTCCAGCGGCGAGGGCCCGTCGGACAGATAGACGGCGCAGTCCGAGAGGACCGCGATCGGGAACAGATCGGCCGCCGTGGCCAGCTTGACCATCTTGCGGTGCATGTTCACCCGGGCCGTCGAGATGACCGCGGCGCGGATGTCGGGCCGCCAGGTCGGGCGGGCGAGGGCGGACCACGGCTCGCCCGAGCGATATCTCGCCCCCTGCGGGCGCTCCCTCAGCTTTCCGATCCCTCCCTTGACCGTGGCCTTGATCGCCGACAGCACCGCCACCGGTCCCGGGTCGGACTGCTTGTGGTGCTCCATCGCGGTCAGGAAGTCGTCCTCCGCCATCCCGGAACCGACACCGAGGTCGGCCATCGTCTCCTTGTACGCCTCGGCCAGGACCTTGTACCAGGGATCCAGGTACGGGCCGGCCTCCGGGCGGATGTACGCCTCGGTCGGCTGGATCCGTGCGTCGAGGCCCTGCGTACTGATGAGTTCGGCGGCGTACGCGACGGTGGGTGTCGCGTACCAGGCGGGTCCCGTGGGTGGGGCGCCGTGCGGGGTGAACGGTGACGGCAGGCGCGGATCCAGAGTGATCCCGGAGAGATCGACCAGCCAGCAGCCCGGCACCTTCTTGTCGAAGACCGGTGTGGTGACGCGGACCGGTTCCCCGAGACCGACGATCAGGCGGTTGGCGGCGGCGAGGAAGGCGGTGTTCACATCGATGCCGACCGCGAAACGCTTGACGCACTCCCCGTCCGTGAGCAGTTGCGGATCACGGAACCAGTCGAACGCCTCCTCGTCCAGGACTTCGTCGTGAATACGCACATGGCCGCGGGGGTACAACGCGGCAACCACGGGATGCTCATCCGGTGCCTCGGGCGGCGCCGGGTCGACCGGGTGGGTGAGCGAACCGGGCACCGGTCCCGACGCCCACCCGCCGGACGCCTCGTCCATCACCGCACGAGTCGGCGGGCGCAGCGCTGTCATCAGCTCCAGCCCCGCCACCGCCGCCGAGCCGCACGGAGTGATCACGCGGGCCGCGTACGTACCCAGCACCTGGGCCAGGGCGGCCGGCTGGAGCCGATCGGCGCTGCCCCAGGCTCTGGAATCCAACGCACCCCACGGCAAGATCGCGAGCTGCACACATAGACGCCGGCCACCCTCGACCGGCCGGTAGATCCGCACCCACGGTCCGAATCCACGCCGCGTCAACCGCCACCCCGCCTTTGAGGTCTGCCTGACCACCTTGTGGTCCTCGGGCAGGCGCAGCGTACGGCGGTCCGCCAACTCGGCCGGCAGACCGAAACGGGCGGCCGCGGAGGCGGTGAGCACGATCAAGGGGTCGGCGTCCCTGCCATGTCGATGCAGACGAGCAGCGCCGAGCTTCGCCTCCGCGAGCGTCCACTCGACAAGGGAAGGGATGTCCCTGGCCGGACAGTCCAGGACGAGACCGCCGAGGGCGTAGGCCGATCCGTCACCGTCCAGAACGGCCAGCGGTCCGTTCACGAACCGAGGATCGGGCGAGGCCACCGGGACGGATGAGGCGGGGGCCGGCTGCCTCCCGCGGACAGGAGTATTGCTGGGGACAGTGGTCCTCTTGGAGGCGGCCCGATACGGCACGGCCTTGTCCGTCGTGTCCCCCACGGCTCTGTCCGTGGCGTCCCCGCTCCCGGATGCCTGCTCCCCCACGGGCATGCCGGTCATGGCAGTGTTCGTCGCCGCGTTCAGCGCGCTGATCGACACCCGGGGGGCGGCCGGCGCTTCGGTCGCGGCGGCGGCCAGTTGGGCAGCGATACCGTCCAGCAGCTTCGCGTACGCGGCACGGGTTGCGCCCTGGGGCTCACTGCGACCGGCTTCCCAGCCGGCCACCGTCGTCCGGGTGACGTCGAGTGCCTCGGCGATCTCCGCTTGAGTGAGGCCGTAGCCGGTACGAAGTCGCGCCCGCTCGGCGGGCTCGGGCAGTTGGGTGCGGCGCGGCCCGGACTTGAGCAGGGCGTCGACGGGGTCGGGCTTGCTGGCCATACGGCGCTCGCTCCTTCGGTGTCAGTCCCGGTCGCTGCCGGTAGGACGGTAGGGGGCCGCGTCCAGGAACTCGCGCAGGTGCTGGCCTGTGAGAATACGGGCGGGATTGCGCCCCGGGGGCAACGGGAGCCGCCGCCCCAGAGCCCACTGGAAGCGGGCGGCCGGAGTCAGATCGAAGGTGTACTTGCCGCCCTCGCCGGCATCGGGCGCAGAGTCGACGATCCGGTACGCACCGACGCAGACCCCGCCATCGACGAAGGCCAGCAGGAAGTCGCCGTGCCGGGCCACAGTCTGGGCCGAGAAACGCCACCACCGGGCGGCACCGTCCTCAACGGTCCGGCCGGCACGGAGCGAGGCCCTCACATCCACAGCCAGCATCCGGACCCTCCCCACTCACCTGCGCATCCAGCTGACTCAGTCGCTCGATCAGCCGATGAAACCAACTCTAGTACAGAACAACACTGGTTATAGCCTCATAAAAATGTCCCCTGCGGTCGGCACAACAGCGGCTTCGGATCCGGCTGGTCGGGCGGGCCCGTTCAGCCCGTGGCCGTGCAGGAGGCCTGCGTGAGGTCGGTGCCGAGGTCCCACCGGTTCCTCGCGCGCAGGGCCTGCCGCGACAGGAGTCAGTGGGGAGTCTGTCGCGGCAGGCCCTGGGGACGCGGCGGGGAGTCGACGGAACCGGTGGGGACCGTAAGGTACGGCTCCGCCGACGTACCGCCGACGTACCGCCTCAGTCCGTCAGGCCGTATGCAGCGTCAGCCCGTACCGGTTCAGGATCTCGTTGATCGGCTGGTGCCAGGTCTCACCACCACTGCTGCAGTTGCCCCAGCCGCCCGAGGTGACGCCCTGCGCCTGGTCGCCGCTGATGAACGAGCCGCCCGAGTCGCCCGGCTCGGCGCACACGCTCGTCTTGGTCATCTGATAGACGGCGCCCTGGCTGTAGTTGACGGTCTCGTTCGTCGCCAGCACCTTCCCGCAGTGCCAGTGCGATGTGGAGCCGGAGCGGCAGATGGAGGCCCCGATGGGAGCCACCGCGGAGCCGCGGACCAACTGGTCGGAGACGGTGCCCCAGCCGAGGACCACGGGAACGGTCCACCAGCCGTTGCCCACGCCGACCCAGGCATAGTCGTCGCCCGGGAAGGAGGACCCTTGGAAGTTGCCGATGTACGAGCCGTCCCATCCGCTGACCCCGGCGCCGGCCTGACCGCAGTGACCGGCCGTGACGAAGCCGCCGTACACCGAGAAACCGATGGAACACCGCACATTGCCTGTGCAGTACGGGTCGCCGCCGACCGTCCCGGCGGAGAAGGTCTTCGGCGCCTCGGACGTCCGCTGCACCATCACAGGTCCGGCCTTGCGGGCCTGCTCGACGAACGCGCGGACATCGTTGTCATCCTCCGAGGATGCAACGACGTTCACCACGACCCGGTTGACCTTCGGGTCGACGTGCCAGCCGGCGACACCGTCGGGCGCGGAGAGCGCGTCGAGCTGGGCCTTGGCCGCGTCGAGCTGACGCGCGCTGTGGGCCACCAGCCGGACTGCCGCACCGGTCGCGCGTACGGCACCGGCCTTCGTGTCACTGGTGACCGCCACCGTCAGCTTGCCCGTTGCCGGATCGAACCAGGAACCGCCGTACGACGGTCCCGCGGCCCGTCGAGCCTTGCCCTGTACGGCCGTTGCCGTCTTCTCCGCGGTCAGACGTGCCTTTGCCTGGCTCGCCGTGAGACCCAAGTCCTTCTGCATCGCGGAGAGCAGGCCGGCCGAGGCCTGCGCCTCGGCAGTGGATGCGGAGGTGAAGGTAGAGGCAGGGGATGCGGATGCAGACGCGGTGGAACGGACGTCTGCGGCGGAGGCGGGGACGAAGCCGGCCGTTGCCCAGGCTCCGAGCAGAAGCATGGCGGACAGACCGGTGCGTAACACTGTCGTACGTCTCAAGGGAATGGACCCTTCTGTTGTTCCGACATGGGTGGGGGAGGAACAGCAGGCGTCCGAGACCTCTCACCTGAGAGCGCTCTCAGAGTGTGCCGCGACAGACTGTAACGCAGCGGCATCGGCAGGTCCATGCCAATGACTCCTGCAAAGGTACCTGTCGACTGTTCAGGCCCTCGTCGCCGGGCACTTGTGCCGGCGACGAGGGCCTACTGGTTACTGGTCGTGCGTGAGCGTGGGCGTGGCTTGCTGCCGACGGCACGGGGAGTCACGAGCCGGCCTTGCGTTTGTTGTAGACGTCGAACCCGACCGCGGCGAGCAGCACAAAGCCCTTGATGACCTGCTGGTAGTCGGTGCCTATGCCCACCAGCGACATCCCGTTGTTGAGTACGCCGAGCACCAGGCCACCGATGATGGCGCCGAACACCGTGCCGACGCCTCCGCTCATCGAGGCGCCGCCGATGAACGCGGCGGCGATGGCCTCCAGTTCGAAGTTGGTGCCGGCCTGAGGGACGCCGGCGTTGAGACGGGCCGCGTAGACGATGCCGGCGAGGGCGGCGAGCACCCCCATGTTCACGAAGACCAGGAAGGTGACGCGCTGGTCCTTCACCCCCGACAGCTTCGCTGCTGCCCGGTTACCGCCGAGCGCATACACGTGGCGTCCGACGATCGCGTTGCGCATGACGTAGCCGAAGCCCATGAGCAGTACGGCGAGCAGAAGCAGGACGACCGGGACGCCGCGGTAACTGGCCAGGGTCATGGTGAAGGCGAGGACGGCCGCGCCCATGGCCACGCACTTGGCGAGGAAGAGGTTCCTGGGCAGGACGTCGAGCGCGTACCGCTGCTGCCGCCGCCGGTCGCGGACCTCCTGGGTCAGGGCGAAGGCCAGGAGAGCGAGGCCCATGAGGAGGGTGAGGTTGTGGTAGTTGGTGTGCGGACCGACCTCCGGGAGATAGCCGGTGGAGATCTTCTGGAAGCCTTCGGGGAACGGCCCGAGCGAGCGGCTCCCGAGGAGGATCTGGGTGCCGCCGCGGAAGAGCAGCATGCCGGCCAGCGTGACGATGAACGAGGGGATGCCGACGTACGCGATCCAGAACCCCTGCCACGCTCCGGCTACCGCTCCGACGACGAGGGCGAGGACCAGGGCGAGGACCCATGGCACATCCTGTTCGACCATCATCACGGCGCAGGCGGCGGAGACGAACGCCGCCAGCGAGCCGACCGACAGATCGATGTGGCCGGCAATGATGACGATCATCATGCCGATGGCGAGGACGAGGATGTAGCTGTTCTGGAGGACCAGGTTGGTGACGTTGTTCGGCTTGAGCAGGACGCCGTCGGTCCATATCTCGAAGAGCACGACGATCAGTCCGAGGGCGATGAGCATCCCGTACTGGCGCATGTTGCGGCGGGCCGCGTCCAGGAGGAGGGTGCCGGTGGTCGCGGGCGCTGCCGCTGTGGCCGGCGTCGGGCGCTGCGGGGTCTCGGTGGGGGCCTGGGGCATTTCCTGCTACCTCTTGTCGCTGGTCATATGGCGCATCAGGACCTCCTGGGTGGCCTCCGCGCGCGGGACTTCGCCGGTGATCCGGCCGGCCGACATGGTGTAGATGCGGTCGCACATGCCGAGGAGTTCGGGCAGTTCGGAGGAGATCAGCACGACTGCTCTGCCTTCGGCGGCGAGCCGGTCCATGACGGTGTAGATCTCGTACTTGGCGCCTACATCAATGCCGCGGGTGGGTTCGTCGAGGATCAGCACATCGGGTCCGGCGAAGATCCACTTGCTGAGGACGACCTTCTGCTGGTTGCCGCCGGAGAGCCGTCCGACCTGCTCGAAGACGGTCGGGGCCTTGATGTTCATGGATTTCCGGTACGACTCCGCGACACGGGTCTCCTCGTGCTCGTCGACGACGCCGCGCCGCGCCACCTTGCCCAGGGCGCTGAGGGTGATGTTGCGGCCGATGGTGTCGATGATGTTGAGGCCGTACTGCTTGCGGTCCTCGGTGACGTAGGCGATGCCGTGCCGGACGGCTTCCGGGACCGAGCGGGTACGGATCTCCTTGCCGTCCTTGAAGACCTTGCCGCTGATGTTGTGGCCATAGGTGCGTCCGAAGACGCTCATCGCCAGTTCGGTGCGTCCGGCACCCATCAGGCCTGCGATGCCCACGATCTCTCCCCGCCGGGCTTCGACTCGGGCGTGGTCGACGACCTTGCGGTGCTGGTCGATGGGGTGGTGGACGGTCCAGTCGCGGATCTCGAGGGCAGGGTGGGCGCCGGGATCACCCTCGTACCGGGTCCGTTCGGGAAAGCGGTGGTCGAGGTCGCGACCGACCATGCCGCGGATGATGCGGTCCTCGGTGGTCGTCTCGGCGTGCACGTCAAGGGTCTCGACAGTTCGGCCGTCACGGATGACGGTGACCGAGTCGGCGACCGCGGCGATCTCCCCCAGCTTGTGCGAGATGATGATCGAGGAGATCCCTTGCCCCTTCAGCTCCTTGATGAGCCTGATGAGCTGGGCGCTGTCCTCGTCGTTGAGCGCGGCGGTCGGTTCGTCGAGGATCAGCAGTTCGACCTTCTTGGCGAGGGCCTTGGCGATCTCGACGAGCTGCTGTTTGCCGACTCCGATGTCCGCGACCCTGGTCTGCGGGTGTTCGCGCAGCCCGACCCGCTCGAGGAGGGCGGCGGCATGCCGCAGTGTCTCGTTCCAGCTGATGAAGCCGCGGTTGGCGTGTTCGTTTCCGAGGAAGATGTTCTCCGCGATGGACAGGTACGGCACCAGGGCGAGTTCCTGGTGGATGATCACGATGCCGCGTGCCTCGCTGGCACGGATGTCCTTGAACGCACAGCGCTCGCCGCGGAACCGGATCTCGCCCTCGTAGCTCCCGTGCGGGTGCACTCCGCTGAGGACCTTCATCAGGGTCGACTTACCGGCGCCGTTCTCCCCGCAGAGGGCGTGGACCTCCCCCTCCGCGACGGTTAGGGAGACGTCCGAGAGCGCCTTGACGCCGGGGAAGGTCTTGACGATGGACCGCATTTCGAGGACCGGGGCGGTCATCGGAGGTCGCTCTCCTTGATGTAGCCGGAATCGACCAGCTCCGCCTGGTAGTTGGTCCGGTCGACGCTGACCGGGTCGAGCAGGAAGGACGGCACGACGCGCTTCTCGTTGTTGTAGGTCGTGGTGTCGTTGACCTCGGGCTTCTTGTCGTGGAGTACGGCGTCGGCCATCTGGACCGCCTGCTTGGCCAGGGCCCGGGTGTCCTTGTACACGGTCTGGGTCTGCTGTCCCGCGATGATCGACTTCACGGAGGCGACCTCGGCGTCCTGGCCGGTGACGACCGGGTAGGGCTTCGCCTTGGTGCCGTAGCCGTCCGATTTGAGCGCCGAGATGATGCCGATGGAGATGCCGTCGTACGGGGAGAGCACGGCGTCCACTTCGGCCGACGAGTAGGCGCTGGTCAACAGGTCGTCCATGCGCTTCTGCGCGGTTCCGCCGTCCCAGCGCAGGGTGGTGACCTGGTCCAGCTTCGTCTGCTTGCTGCGGACGACGAGCTGCTTCTTGTCGATGTACGGCTTGAGGGTCTTCCAGGCGCCTTGGAAGAAGTAGCGCGTGTTGTTGTCGTCCGGCGATCCTGCGAACAGCTCGATGTTGAAGGGCCCCTTCTCGGAGCCGGACTTCAGTCCGAGCTTGTCGACGATGTAACCGGCCTGGAGTTCGCCCACCTTTTCGTTGTCGAAGGAGGCGTAGTAGTCGACATCCGGGCTGCCGAGGATCAACCGGTCGTAGGAGATGACCTTGATGCCCTGCTCCCCCGCCTGGCGCAGGACGTCGCTCAGCGCGCGGCCGTCGATCGCTGCTACGACCAGGACGTCCACGCCCTTGGTGATCATGTTCTCGATCTGGGAGACCTGCTGGTCGACGTCGTCCTCGCCGTACTGCAGATCGGTCTTGTAGCCGAGCTTCTTGAACTCGGCGACCATGTTGCTGCCGTCAGCTATCCAGCGCTCCGACGACTTGGTCGGCATGGCGATGCCGATGGTGGAGCCCTTGCCACCGGCCTTCTCCTCCTTGCCGCCGCCGGCGCTGCTCTGCCCGCAGGCGGCGAGTGAGAGGGACAGCGCAACGGCTGTCAGGGTTACTGCTGCGGTACGTGTACGTGTCGTGCGCATAATCGGTCCTCCGGAGTACGAGGGAAGCGGCGGGACGTGGCCCGACGGGGAGTGGACCCATCGGACGTTCGGTATATCGGACAAGGTTCGAATCGCTGAGCGTGCCCATTCGTTACTGCCGGACCATCAGCCGATTCCCTTGAGCAGCAAGGCAGTTGCTCCTATGGCTCGTGTAACTCCTCTAACTCTTACGGTGTTCGAGATTTCGTCACCCGTTCGAAATTCTGGCGTGACCGTAGTGAGGGGTCGGGGAGAGTGTCAATGGTTCGCGCACAAGCGGCCGGCCCGGGCAGGGAGCCGGAGCCGATTCGGGCCGCTCCGAGGCAGGCTCGCGTCGCTCCGGCACGGGTTCTGGAGCCCGGCGGGGGAACGTCCCGTACAGCCTGGGGACCTATGCTGTCGTCAGGCGCTGACATCCGCCCGGCACTTCAGCTTCCGCCTGGGACAAGGCGGACGATGCCGCACCTTCACTCGGGAGCCTTCACCATGACGCCCTCCGCCGACGACGTCTCCTGGACGAGGCTGTGGGACGGCTCCCCGCGCTTCCCGCACGCGTCCCTCGACGACGGGACACGGCAGAACGCGGATCTCCCCCGCACACTGCTGCCCGCCCCCGTCGGCATGAATCACCCGGCGATCTTCGAGCCTGCGTTGAAACAGTTCGCCAACGCCTACCGGGCGGGGGAGCCGCACTTCGAGGACGCCACGACGGGCCGGGCCTGGCACCGGGCACGGCGGACCGTACTGGATACCGTGCTCTCAGCTGTCGCCGAGGGGCCCTGGGCCCGCCATCTGGTGCTGCGCGGGAGCATGTTGATGGCCACCTGGTTCGGGAATGCGGCCCGTGATCCGGGCGACCTGGACTTCCTCGTCGTACCTCAGGACTGGGCCATGGACGGACCCCGGACCTCGGGTCTGTTCGACACGATCGCCCGGGATGCCGCGGCAGCCGCGCGCGGCGCCGTCCGGATCGACGCGGCCGCCATGGTGACCGAGAACATCTGGACGTACGACCGGGTTCCGGGCCGCCGCATGCTGCTGCCGTGGACTGCGTCGGGGATTCCCGGTGGCACCGTACAGCTGGATGTGGTGTTCAACGAGACCCTGCCGGCCCCGGCCGAACTCACCGGGCTCCGGCCGCTGGGTGACGGGCCCGGCTGCCGGGTACCGGCCGCCTCCCCCGCTCTGTCGCTGGCCTGGAAGCTGCTGTGGCTGGTCACCGACGCCTATCCGCAGGGCAAGGACCTGTACGACGCGGTCCTGCTGGCGGAACACACCCCGCCGTCCTACGAACTGGTACGGGACGCCTTCGTGCTCAGCGGCGCGGAGGGGGTGAGGCCGGCCGGTGCCTGGTGGCTCGACGAGCTGGACGTGGAGACTGGTTGGCGTCACTTCACAGCCGAACACCCCTGGGTCACGGAGGATGCGGCAAGCTGTCGGGAGCGCCTCGCCCGCGCGCTCGGACCGCTCCTGGAGACGGCGGAGCAACCGGGAGACGACGGCTACACCCGGTGGGCCCGTTGGCTGCAGCCGCTGGTGGAGTCCATCCGCGAAACGGCCGCCGACCACCCTCAGTCCGCCCTCGGACATCTCTGCGAGGGCGGCAGGGACGGATTGACGGCTGCGACAGTGATCGTTCGCGAGATCGTGGGACGTGAGCGCCTCTCCCCGCAGGACGCACTCGCCGCTGTCCTGACGGACGGGAGCAGCTGGCGCTACTGGCGGGAGAACCCGGACGCCTGCCGCCGGGCCCTCGACGAGTTGCGATGACGGCGGTCCGATGCACTGCGCGTCGGCGACTCCGTCTCGAGTCACCCGACCTAAGAGCCGACAGCTGAAGCGCCGGCCGTCAAGGAGCCGGTGGGCAGGGGTGTCCGGGGAACGGTCGCCCACACGGTCTTGCCGACCGGGTCCCGGTGCCGGGCCCCGAAGTCTGAGGCGGCCGCGCGAACCAGGAACAGCTCGCCAGAGGCGGAGCCGATGTCCGAGATCGAGTTCCCGCCATCCCGGAAAGCCCAGCAGCTGCCCCCTCCGACCAGCGCCAGCAGGACGACGCCCGCCACGACCCACACCGGCCCCCCTATGCCAGCGGGGAGGACGGGCCGCGGCACGTCCCGGAACACCCCCGCGTCGGCGGGGAGGACGCTGCTCGCGCGTCAGCTCGGCACTCTCTGTCGGCGTACACCGGAACGTGCACCGGTCGGTACAGCCGAACGTGCACAACGGTCCTGCCCCTTTGGGCTGGTGCGGGCGCCAGGCCCACCCACATCGCCAGGATGCGGGACAGGCGTCGCTGTCAGTGTCTGTGAACAATCCCCCGGCCTTCGCACTGCCGCGTGCCGCCAATGACTGGACGGGCCGACATCTGTTGCTCACGGCGGTGTCGAGCAATGAGAGCAGGCTGCTCCGGGACCACCCCGCTCTTCGCTCATTGATTTCAGAGCATGATGAGCAGACGCGTCTCCGGCTTGAGCTTCCTATTCACCGAACGACTCTGCACGTACACCTCCAACTTGGGGTTGTTCCCCGCCTTCACGGAGACGGTCCCCTGGACATCCGTACCGAACAAAAGGCTGCGTGCCGCGTCGCCCGTGTAGGCGCGGTCGGTGTCTTTCTCGACCACGATGACTTCCTTGTTCTGCTGAACCTGAGCCCGGGCGCCCAGCTGGTAGTAACACGAACCACGTTCGTACGTCACGCCCGGATGCGAGTTGACGAAGGGGCGAATCTCGACCTCCTTGTCGACTTTCAGGAGCCGGTATTTGTCAGCCGGAATCGGTTCGAGGTTCGCCCGCACCTCGTCAACCGATATGTCCTGGCCGACGGCGAACAGGTTCTTCGTGCCGCGCACCCCCTGCTCTCGCCCTCGGAGGAAGCTGGTGGCGGCAGCGCGCACGGTGCCGATCGCCTCCTCGACGCCCTTCTGGGAATCCGCATCCCAGATGGCGATGTTCCCGGCCGGGAATCCGTAGTTCTGGGCGGTGCGCTTGGCCAGGGAGTTCGGAACGAGGATCGCGGAAGTCCAGTGGCCCGGAAGCCCGCTCATCTTCGCCGCGATCTTGTCGAGCCAGGGGCCAAGGATGGCCATGTCGCCGTCGTGCCGCCTGTCGCCGCCGGAGGCGTTCTCCTCACCGTCCGTCACGACGATCTGGAGGAAGCTGTGCTCGCCGTATTCCTCCCAAATATGGCCCAGGTCGTCCAGGGATTTCAGAGAAGCCTCGATGAGGGCCGTAGCGCCATTGTTGACCTGGTACAGCCCCCGCATGGACGGCAGATGCTTCACGTCCATGTCCCAGACCAGGTTCTCCACCTTGTGGTCGAAGGAGTAGAGGCTGATCCGTGTCTCGTGGCCGAGGCTGTCCGACTCGGCCTTCAATCCCGCCACGAACTCGTCCACAACTCGAATGAGTTGACTCTGGTGCGGACGCATTGAACCCGAACAGTCCACTACCAGCGCGACGTGATTCACCTTGTGCTGGATCTTGTTTGCGGACACGTTTGTGCTCCCCCTCCGAGGTTCCCCGAGTGATGTCTTCACTTTATGGGGAGGCACTGACAACAGCGTTTGACGCTCAATCACCTGCCTGCATCCAGTGCGGTGTCCGGCACCCAGGAGACGCCCAACGATCGTCCATGGCGGCTCACCGGAAGCGGACCGCCGTGCGGCTTCCTTACCGTCCGGCCAGAGCGTACGAAAGGCTGCCAGCGCCTCCCGAACGACTGAAACCGCGCGCCCGCGATAGAAGAGATCGGGAAGGCGTGGCGTCGGTGCACCCCCGCGTCGGCGGGGAGGGACTGGAGCGAACCGGGTCTGGCCGTGGTGGAGGTCGCGGCCTGCGAAGACCAGACAGCCCTCGCCGTCCAAGAGCTGCTCGCCGCACGAGGTTGCACAGCGTCTCGATGCAGCCGCCGAGCACAACCTGCCGGAGATCACCGTCGTCGTCCTGCGCTACGCCCGCGCTGCCACAGGGCCATATCCTGTGCTCCAGGACGGGTTGGGTCTCCTTGGAGGTGGAGGCGGACCAGCCACGATGCTGTGGGAGAACGACGCGAAGCGCCCGTACCTCCGGTGGTGCCGGGGGTTCGGGCGCTTGCGTAGGGGGCTCACCCCTGGAGCTTCATGCCCTCGGGTGAGGTGAGGCCCTTGTCGGGGTGGGCACGGAGCGTCGCCGTCCAAGTGGTGGGCAGGCAGGACATGCCGTTGGGGTGCTGCTCCGTCAGCCTGGCCCGGGTGCTCTCCTCGACGACCGTGTCACCGCTCTTCGCGGACGTCACGGTGAGCCGAACCGGCACGGTGGACGCACCGATGTCGTCGGGAAGTTGGACCGACAGCGAGGCGAACGGGTCGTCGGGACTGCCCGATGTCCGCTCCTCGCAGGTGCCGTCCACGCACAGCCGGATCCTCGCCGCGTCCCGGCCGCCGAAGTCGGCGGGCCGCCACACGGCGGAGACCTGCGAGTCCGCATCGGCCGCGGTGCACGGCGTGTCCTGGCCGAGGAGCGAGCATCCGGTCAGGGCCGCCGCCAGCAACGGTGTGAGAAGGGCGCGGCGCATGTCAGTACCTCGCTATCGTGCCGGGGAAGGCGCTGTTGGCGAGCCCGATGTCGGTGAAGTACAGCCAGCACGGGTCGCAGAGCCCGCCGCTGTTGTCGCTGCTGCCGCCGCCGGAGACGATGCCCTTGGCGTGGGCGCGTCCGCTGCTGTCGACGGTGCACACCGGACCGCCGGAGTCACCGTTGATCGTGCAGGATCCGGGCGACTTCTTGGCGACGACCATGTTCTTGGCCGTCGTACCGCCGGAGTAGTGGATGGTCGGCTGGGTGTCGGTCACCTGCCAGCCGCACTTCTTGCCGGTCATCATGCCGCCCGTGCAGACTTTGTCACCACTCTGCGCCCAGCGCCGCCAGTAGTCCTGGACGGGCCGGGACGAGCTGGACGTCTTGCCGCCCTTGTAGATCCGGGCCGACGCGGAGCTGTCGCTGTTGACGCGGTACAGCGACAGGTCGCCCGAGTAGTAGCTCTGGCCGGAGAGCTTTACCGAGCCGTACCCGTTCCTCCAGTTGTCCCGGACGACGGGGCCGATGTAGTCGCTGCCGCTGGGGTTCGTGATGGCCCCGTTACCGGAGGTGCAGTGGCCCGCGGTCACCATGTACCACTTGCCGTTGTACTTCCAGGCGAATCCCGCCGTGCACCATTTCGCCGAGCTCCGTCCAGGCGCGGCTCGGGCAGATTACCGGGCCAGTCGAGGCCGAGGGTACGGCCGCCCCGGGAAACCTCGGCCGGCGGTTCGCCCGAACCGTCGCCGGAGAAGGTGATGTCGGCGGCCGCGGTCTTCGGCCACTGGTGCGGCCTCGGCGGCCCGGGCCTTCTTCACCCATCCACGCAGACTCTCCGAGCTGATCCCGAGTTCGCGGGCGACGTCGGTCAC
>NZ_JBEXID010000102.1:0-20786 GCF_040608395.1 Streptomyces sp. NPDC005181 | reverse complement strand
AGGGGGACGAAGGCGGCCGGCACCATGTAGTCCGGCAGCTCCGCGGCGACGTGCTTGGGCAGCACGGAGGTATCGAAGCCGCTCGTCCCGGTGGCAGGCACGACGTAGGCGACCAGGCGCTTGTCGCCCGGCTGATGCTCCCGCACGATCACCGCGACCTGGGCGATGTCCGGATGCCGGGCCAGCACCGCCTCGATCTCGCCGAGCTCGATCCGAAAACCACGAAGCTTGACCTGATCATCGGCCCGCCCGACGAACACCAACTCGCCCTCAGGCGTCCACCGCACCACATCACCCGTGCGATACATACGAGACCCACACGCGCCGAACGGTTCGGCCACAAAACGCTCCGCCGTCAGACCCGGCCGATTCAGATACCCCCGCGCCAGCCCCTCGCCGGCAATGTACAGCTCACCGGCCACCCCCACCGGCACCGGCAGCAGACCACCGTCCAGCACATACACCCGCATGTTGTCCATCGGACGGCCGATCGGCAGCAGCTCCGGTACCTCGTCGGCGGCACGCGAGGGACGGCAGGTGGCGAAGACCGTGGTCTCCGTCGGGCCATACCCATTGATGACAGTCACTCCCGGACAGGCGTCCAGCACCCGCCGCACCATCGCGGCCGGCACCACGTCCCCGCCCGTCCACACCTCACGCACCCCGGCAAAACACTCAGGAGACTCCCCCGCCCACAACCGGAACAGCCCGGCGGTCAGCCACAGCGCAGTCACCCCGTGCCGCACGACCAGCTCCCGCAGCGTGTCCGCATCCAACTCACCAGGAGGCGCGATCACCACCGCGCCACCGGACAGCAGCGGAACCCACAACTCGTAGGTCGACGCATCGAACGCCTGAGGCGAATGGAGCAGTACGCGCGCGTGATCACCCGATCGCCACCGGCGATCCAACGCCAAACTCGCGATATCCCGCTGAGTGGTGGCTATGCCTTTCGGGGTACCCGTCGACCCGGAGGTGAACATCACGTAGGCCAGTTGGTCCCCATGCCCCGTAAGGGTGAGCCGTGGCGCCGACGGCTCGGCTGCCGGCAAGTCGTCATCCATCACGACTACCTGGATGTGATGGCCGGCCAGCAGGTCTCGCGAGGCCTGGTCGGTCAATAGCAGGGAAGCCGCCGTGTCCTCGATGATCGAGCGGAGTCGGCCACTGGGAGAGCGCGCGTCCAGCGGCACGTACGCCGCACCCGCTTTCAGGACTGCCAGAATCGACACCACCAGGCCGACCGACCGTTCCTGGAGCAACGCCACCCGGTCCCCGCGCCGGACACCCCGGGCGAGGAGCACCCTGGCCAGCTGGTCCGCCCGCGCGTCCAACTCGGCGTACGTCAGTTCCTCGTCGTCACCGACCACAGCCGTGGCCCCGGGGGCAAGTGCCACCTGCTCCGCGAACAACTCCGCCAGTGTTCCCTCAACCACCGGCTGTGTCGTCTTATTCCATTCCGTCACCAGGCCCGTTCGCTCGGCCGAACTGTGCAGATCGAGCCGTCCGGCCGGCTGATGCGGATCCCGCACGAACGCTTCCACCACGCGCTGGAGGCGATTGGCGATCTGGGCTGCCTTCCCCGCGCTGAACGCCCAGGACTGGTAGTTCACTTCCAGTCGCAGCTGCGTCCCCGGAATGGCCACCAGACTGAGGGGATAGTGCATCCCGCCTGCCTTGTCCACGCCCTCCACGAAGGCAAACCGCAGACCGGCAACCGGTTCACGCAGCACGTCCATGTCCATGGGCGCGTTCTCGAAGACGGTCGCCGTGTCGAACAGTTGGCCAATTCCGACGAGTCGCTGAATCTCCGCGAGTCCCAGATGCTGATGGCTCACCAGCGTGCTCTGCTCGTCCTGGAGACGTGCGAACACAGAGGCCAGCGACTGGTCAGGGTCCAGCCGGACCCGGACCGGGACGGAGGTCATAAGCATCCCCACCATGTCCTCCACCCCCAAAAGTTCCGGAGGCCGGCCGGACACCGTCGTCCCGAACAGCACATCGCTCCGGCCGGTCATCCGGCTCAGAAAGACTGCCCAGACACCCTGTACAACGGTGTTCAACGTCAGGTCCAGCTTCCGGGCCGCCGCCGCTAGCGCTGAGGAGAGCTCGACCGACAGGGTGAGCACGAACTTCTCCGGCGGTTCCGTCGACCGGTCGGCGACATGCGTCTGAGTCACCAGGGTCGGCTCCTCCACGCCGCTCAGGACGTCACGCCACACCGCCTCCGTCCCCTCCCGGTTCTGCGCGGCCAGCCACTCCAGGTAGTTTTGGAAGGGTATGACCGGCGGCAGCCCGGAGTCGTCGCCGCCCCGGCTGTACAGCTCGATGAGATCACCAAGAACCAGGGGCAACGACCAACCATCCAGCAGGATGTGATGGTTGGTAAACAGCAAGACGTGGTGCTCGTCGGCCAACCGAAAGAGGGTGAAGCGCACAAGCGGCGGGGCGGTCATGTCGAAGCGCTGTACCAGGTCCTCGGCCACCAGCCGGTCCAGTTCGTCCCGCTGTGCCTGCGGTGCCATGCCGCTGAGATCCACCTCGGCCCAGGGAAGCCCGACTTCCCTGGCGATGATCTGCACTGCCTCCCCAGACCGTCGCTGCAAGAAGCCGGCCCGCAGACTGGCATGCCGCCGCAGAAGCGCCCGTCCCGCCTCCTGGAGGAGGTCCACCCGCAGCCTGCCCTCGATGTCGACAGCCAGCTGGGTGGTGTAGACGTCCACCGCCTCCTGGTCGTAGAGGGCATGGAACAACATGCCCTCCTGCAAAGGAGAAAGCGGCAGGACTGCTTCGAGTCCCGACTGCTTCACTTCGGCACTCTCCGTTCGACTGTAGGTGTGAGAGGTACTCGTCGGGAGCTGTTCTCGACTTTGAAGCACCACGGTTGGGGTGCGTCGCGCGCGGCGGAGTGCGGGCCACCGCAGCAGCATCGACAAGGTCGCGTCCTTGTCATTCGCGTTGCCGACTGATCCCGCTGTCCGCTGGATAGAGCCAGCTCAAGACCTTGAGAACATACTCGCTTTGCCATACACAGTGCATAGAAGCCCAATAGACAGTTCATCAACAAGCGACAGACCGCACGGCTCGGGCATGGACGGCCACATCGACACAATAAGCAGGCCGTCATCTGTCCTTAGCTCATAATTCTCCTCCAGGCATTCGAGAGCCAGCCGGTGATCCTTGCCTAACTCGAAGTGCATGGAGCAGACTGCGTGCGCCCCAACACCCGGATCGTCCAAGACCTTTCATCGTCTGGTGCGAACTGGGCCGGCATGGGCCCGCATTCAGCACCGCGGCACGCTCTCAATCCATCACGCTCCGAGGTAGCCATGTCTCAACGCACGCACGCGCCAATGGACAACCACGCTGATCGCAACAGTCCGACCAGCGCTGTCCGGCGCTACTACAACCTGGTGGACGAAGGTGACATCGGTGCTCTGATCAGCCTTTTCGAGCCGGACGCGGAATACCACCGCCCCGGCTACGAAACGCTTGCCGGCCACGCGGCACTTGAGCACTTCTACCGCGAGGAACGCGTCATAGAAAGCGGTTGGCACGTCGTTTCGAGAATTATCTCGGAGGGTCCTGAAGTGGCTGTCCACGGCACCTTCGAGGGCATACTCCGCAACGGTGACATGGTCACCATCCGATTCGCCGATTTCTTCACCACGACCCCCCGTGGCACGTTCTCTCTCCGAGAAACATTCTTCTACACCCCCCTTGTCTAAGGAACTGACTGACAATGAACCGATCCGTCTCCCAAGAGAATTCGCCGGTGCGTGCGCCGTTCGGTGAACTATTCACGCCTCACATGGTCACCGCCGACTGGACCGCGGAGAGCGGATGGGCACCGCTTCAGGTTCGTCCCTTCGCCGACCTCCCCATGTCACCGGCCATGGTCGGGCTGCACTACGGCCAGGTGGTCTTCGAAGGGCTGAAGGCCTACCGCAGGGAGCACGGTGTCACCGAGGTCTTCCGACCGACGGACCACGCAGCCCGCCTAAACCGGTCGGCACATCGGCTTGCGATGCCTCCACTGCCCGAGGATCTGTTCCTCACAGCAATCGACCTGCTGGTGGCCGCCGATCAGGAGTGTCTGCCAGCTGACCCCGGCCTCAGTCTGTACCTGCGCCCGCTGCTGTACGCCAGCGAGGCCAACCTGGCCCTGCGGCCAGCGCGGCAATACACCTTCGTGCTCATCGCCTTCGTGACCGGTGGCTTCTTCTCCGACAAGCCGTCACCAGTCACCGTCTGGGTCAACAGGGAATACCCGCGCGCCGCACCCGGCGGCACCGGCGGTGTGAAATTCGCCGGCAACTACGCTCCCTCGTACCTGGCACAGGAAAAGGCCCAGCAGGCCGGCTGCCATCAGGTCGTCTGGCTCGACCCCGCGGAACGCCAGTGGGTCGAGGAACTGGGAGGCATGAACCTCTTCTTCGTCCGCGGCAGCGGACCAGGGGCACACTTGATCACACCGCCGCACACCGGCACCCTGCTTCCCGGCGTCACCCGGAATTCACTCATGCAGCTGGCTCCGACACTCGGCTACCAGGTACGCGAGGAGTCGATATCGGTCGACCAGTGGAGAGTCGAGTGCCTGGAAGGGACGATCACCGAAACCTTCGCCTGCGGAACGGCGGCGGTCGTCACACCCGTCGGCTCCGTACGCGACGGTGACCAGACCTGGCAGGTGGGCACCGGAGCGGCGGGAGCGGTGACACTTGCCCTGCGCGACGCCCTGAGTTCCATACACGACGGTCGGGCCGCCGCGCCGGAAGGGTGGCTACGGACCGTGCACCCCGCCGGGGCCACCGTCGTCACGGAGCAGGCATAGCACGAGACCATCCGACGAGCCCAAGGCCGGCCCCGGAAACTACGGCCCGTCCAGGTCCGATCGGCCCGCGCGGCGAGCCCCGAGGCTGCTATATCGCGTCAAGCTGTTTGAAGGAGATCGTCGGGATGCCGATTGGGTTTCGAACTGAGCATTCGAGGATCTAGAACAGCTGACGGCAGACGGCTCGTTTCAGGCAGCGCTGTGCGTCACGGGAAGTCTTGCCCTCGCTGATCCTGCGGGCGACGTACGTCTTCGTAGCGGGGTTCAGCGGCATGCGGATAAGCGTGATGGTGTGCAGGGCCCGGTTCAGCTGCCGGTCACCGCTGCGGTTGATCCGATGGCGGTTCGTGAGCCCGGAAGAGGCCAGGATTGGGGAGACGCCGGCGAAGGACGCGCAGGCGGCCTCGGAGCGGAACCGGCAACGTCTTCCAGGGCCCAGCATCGGCGTCCCGGGATGTGCTGGCGGGCGAAGTCCAGCAGGCACCGGTATCCCCGGGCTTGGCGGGGGCATCGGTGGTGGCGGTTACGGCACCGATGGGGCTGACAGCGGCTGCGGCGAGGGTGTCCCGGTGGGTGTCGACATTGATGACGCCGTCGACTCGTTCTGCGAGCATGGTCACGCGGTTGTTCTCCTTCAAGAGCTGGGCGACCGTGGTCGGGGCCGGCCTGGGTGGAGTCACCGCGTGGCATAACTGTGATGAGTCACGTCGATATAGCGTCATCACCCTCGCCGACGCGCAGCGGCACGGCGTGCAAAGCGCCGTCTGGCGCACCTTCTGGTGCTGCGCAGGCGACTTCAAGGCGCTGCAGTACAGGCACCGTATCCTCAGCGGATTCCTCGCCGGGACCGGCCTCGTTCTCGACAGACCGGATGGCAGCTGGCGCGTTGTGCTGGTTATGGGGTGGGATGTGATGCCAGCTGATGCGAGCCGGTGGCCGTCTGGCCTGGCAGAGCTGCACGAGAGGTTCTTGCATCGGCCCCACCAGAACTTGCCCACCCGTCACGACAAAGACCGTTGCAGTACTAATACGTCGAAGTCAGTACCGGGCGGAGTCGCGACCCCAGTCGCCGACGCCGGTGAGTGGGGTCGCAGTCCGGAAGGGTGGTGTCGGCAGTGCAGGTGGTGTGACGTCAGTTTGGCAGTTGACCGGGGTACAGGCCGTCGGGGCCGATCGCGCGGTTGATACGGCCGCCGATCTCGCGCAGCTGCTTGACCTGGGCCTTGGTGAGCGGGTCGAACACCAGATGCCTGACCTCCTCGACATGCCTGGGAGCTGTGGCCACGACCTTGTCGAGGCCGGCGTCCGTGAGGATCGCGAGGGTGTAGCGGCCGTCCGTCGGATCGGGCGTGCGGCGCACCCAGCCCTGCTTCTCCAGTCGCGTGACCACGTGTGACAGCCGCGACAGCGAGCCTGCGGCGAGCACGGCGAGCGTGCTCATCCGCAGGGCGCGCTCGGGACCACCCTCGGACAGCCCGGCCAGCACGTGATACTCGAAGTGGCTGATGCTCGCGTCCCGCTGGAGCTGGGCGTCCAGTGCCGCTGGCAGCCGGATCAGCGTGCTGAACAGCGCCAACCAGGCCTGCCGCTCCTCGTCGGTCAACCAGTGGGGCTCGTGTGTGTCCATGCCTACCACCATAGCTTGACGCGTCAAGTCAAAGAGGCGCTCCTTCGGCTTGAATCTTCAAGTTGAAGGACTTGACGTTTCAAGCGACAAGCCCGTAGTTTCCACTTGAAGGTTCAAATCCTCTAGCGGGGGTTCCTGATGAACGTCACTGTTCGTCGCCTGGGGCCGCTTCGGCGCTCACGCCTTCTAGGAGATCAGCCCGGGCCGCACCGCCCCGACCCACCACCCCGCACGCCAAAGACTGAAAAGAAAGCACAAGGAAATGGCCCAGCAAATTGCAGACAAGACAGCCCTCGTCACCGGAGGCGGCAGCAGCATCGGGCGGGCGTCCACCCTCGCCCTGGCCGCTGAGGGCCCCCTGGTGGTTGTCGGCAACCGCACAGCCAAGACCCTGGAGGGAACCGTCCGACCGATCGAAGACGCCGGCGGCTCCGCCCACCAGCTAGTCGCCGACGTCACCGACGAGTCCCGGATCGAAAAAGCCGTCCTGGCCGCGCCTGCAGAAACCGGCCGCCCCGACTTCGACCGGAACGACGACGGCTACGACGGAGAGTTTCGACTCAGCCAGGTCTACTCCACCGCCATGCTGGGCTGCGCGATCGAGCGCGGCGTGTTTCTCTCCAACGGCCGGCACCGTGGGCGAGCAGCGGGTGAACGTCTGCCGGATCTCCGGTTTCCCGGACAAGGGCAGCATCGCCGCCCTGCAGTTGATGGCCCAGAAAAGCAGAAGTGAGCCGAGTACCGTCCCGGCCCGGCGCCCCTCCCCGGAACCGCATGTGGGAGAGAAGCGCGGTGTGAGCAGCCGTCACATCCAAGGAGAAATCTTGCTGCATCAGAATCGACGCATCCCTACCGCCGATGGCACCGACAACGAGATCGCCGCTCCGCTGAACGCCGGCACTCCGAACAGCCCTCACACCGCTGCACCGGATCCAGCCGAACTCGTCGTGCTATTCGAGCGCGAGGCCTTGCCGTTCATCGACCGGTTGTACGCAGCCGCGCTACAGATGACCCGCGACCGCGGCGACGCCGAGGAGCTGATTCAGAAGACCTACCTGAGGGCTTTCGACGCTTTCGGGTCGTTCGCCCGGAGCACAAGCCTTAAGTTCTGGCTCTTCCGGCTCCTGGCCGACACGGCGCTCGACGCCTGTGGCGAGCGGCAGTGCCCGTCGCGCTCAGGCTCTCCAATGGGACGACCCCTCCGCCGGCTGTCGGGAGAAAAACGCCCGACGTTGCATGTTCCCCAGACCGCCGAGGCGCAGGCCTTGGGCCGGCTGCCAGACCACGAGGTGAAGGCCGCGCTTCAGCAACTCCCGCGGGCGCTCGCGATTGTTGTACACCTGGCTGACATTGAAGACTTCTCCCACATGGAGATCGCGGAGATCCTCCGCATCCCCCCGAGCACCGCGAAATCCCGGTTGCACCATGCGCGACGACGTCTGCATTCGCTGCTCACCAGCACCGCACGCCAGCGCGGTCTCCTCGACCGCACGGTCAACAGCTCTGTCGGAGAGTCGGTTTGCGCGTGAGGCGCTGTTCGTCCGAGTGCGGGTGTGAGACCCGCACCGTCGTCCCGTCGCAGCGAGACGGCGGAGGCAGGGGCTCAGAGTGCTTGATGCATCAACAATGTTGATGCGGAAATCGAACCATCAATCAAGTGAGGCGAACATGGGAACCCCAGCCGCGACGGCGCCTGGTGCCGCCGCATCGCGACGCATGACCAGCGAGCAGCTCGGCGCGCCGCTTTGCGTCATACATACGAGGACCAAGCGGTGCCAGCTGCTGACCGATGACGGTCTGCCGTCCTTCCACCGGGCCGCGGCACCGCACATCCGTACCCTCAGCCAGCCCTTCGCCGACGAGTGGACCGGGCAACAGTTCGAGGAACTCGATCGCATCCGCCACACGGCGCGCACCCGCCTCACCCTCCCGGCCAAAAGGCCGAGCCCCGACCGGAGAAAGTCCCGCCCCGCGCCGCACCCGAGCGTCCAAGGCGGCCGCAGCTGTTTCGAGGGCGCGCGATGAACATCGTCGCGCTCTGCGCCCACCGCGCCCGCTACATGGTGTCCAAGGCTTTGTCAGGTCGTTCACCGCGTGTCTCGCGGCCGACCGCTGCCTCATCCCGGATCGCCCTTCGTATCGCCCCCCGGATCGGCATCGTCTTGGCGGCCGTCATCGGCTACTTCGGCGTCCGGGGACTGACCGACAGCTCCCAGGCAAAGGCGCTGCGCAACGCCGCGCACGTCGAGGCGGCCGAGCGGGTCCTGCACCTCGACTGGGAGCCCCAGTTGCAGAGTCTGGTGGTCAACGACCAGGCCATCACCCGTCTTCTCAACTGGATCTACATCTACGGCCACTGGCCGGTCATCGCTCTCATCCTGATCTGGCTGCTGTCCCGGCACCCGGCGCTGTTTTCGAGGGCAGCCGGCGCGATGCTGCTCTCCGGGTCGGCCGGTCTCATCGCGTTCGCCGCGTTCCCGGTGGCCCCGCCCCGGCTGGCGGCCCTGGGTATGACCGACACCGTCACCGAACAGTCCAGCGCCTACCGGGTGCTGCAGCCCTCCGCCTTCACCAACCAGTACGCGGCGATGCCCAGCCTCCACGTCGGCTGGAACCTGCTCATGACGCTGGCCATCCTCGCCGCCACCAGAAAGATCTGGCTCCGCGTCCTGGCTGTGGCGCTCACCATGTCCATGGACGCCACGGTCGTCCTGACCGCCAATCACTACGTACTCGATGCCCTCGCCGGCGTGGTCCTTGCGGAGCTCGGCTGGTACGCGATGGGGCGCCTCCAGAACCGGGCCCGGCGCCAGCAACGGACCACGACGCGGGACACCAACCATCCAGCGCCTTCGGTCTTCGTGCTGACGGGGCAAAGGGGCTGACCACCATGATCCCCATCACCTCATCGATGCCGCGGGCACAGGGTCATACGTCGCGGTCTTCGCCGTCGTGGTCGGAGAGACCAGCGCGTTCATCGGCCTGCTCCTGCCCGGGGAGACGCTCATCCTCCTGGTCGCGGCCTTGGCCCAGCGCGGTTCGGCACCGCGCACCGCGCCTTCACGCAGCTGAAGAAGGACGGCCTGATCGAGGCCGGCCGAGGCCGACGTGCCGTCGTCCGCCAGCTGCAGCAGAAGACACAGGATGCCGCATAGCTGACGCCCTATGAAGTAGGCCACGAACTCCGCTCCCGCTCCGGCCCACAGGAACGAGCTGTCCGCGGGCACCGCGATGGCGTAGTGTCACCGGCCAGGCTGGCGTTCCGTGATCTCCTGAAGTACCCAGCCGTTGCCGTCCGGGTCGCTGAAGGTGGCGTAGGAGGCATAGGAGGTGCGGTCGGGGTGTGGGCCGGAAATCCGCTCCTGGCCTGCGCCGCGGTGGACGGCGTCTCCGGCCTCGTGGCCGTGGTGGAGAAGCCCTCCGGCGTCGTGGAACACCTCGCTCACCTTGATGCCGCGGCCGACGAGCTCCGCGCGGGCCTGCTCGACGTCCGAGACGATGAGGTACAGGCCCTGGGTCGAGCCGGGGGCGGCGGAGATCATTCCCTTGCCGAAGATGATCGAGCACTCGGAGCCGGGCGGCGTGAAGTGCACCAATCGGTAGTCGTCGCTGAACGTGTTGTCGACGTCCAGGCGGAATCCCACCGCCTCGTAGAAACTCTTGGCCCGATCGACGTCGGAGACGGGCAGCACGATGACTTCGAGCTTCAGATCCATCTTTTCACTCCCCTTCATGGCTTCGGGCTCCGCGTGTGTTATCGCAGGTGGAGGGGCACTCGATTCGTCACCTGTCAAATAGATGGCGATGACGTCCCCCGTCGACGCGCCACAGCCAACGAGGCTGCAGGATGCCCAAAATTAGGCATCACCACTGGCAAGGAGGCCTCAGAAGGCGCCCTGAACGCGCCCTTCCAGCGTGCCTCCAGCGTGGCTCGTGCGCATTCTGAAGGAACGGCCCCGTCCTTCCGCTCACGCCGGGCATTACTCGGGCTGCTATACCGAGGCGGGTTGCGTCCTCAGAAGTGGTACAGCGGGTTCCCGTGGGCACTGTCAACTTGGTTGGTGAGCCGAGTACCTGGGACGATCCTCAGGTCTTCTGCGAGGTCGAGAGCTGATGCTCGCCCGCGGGTGATCGTCTCGAACTAGACGCTCCGGCAGTGGTGCACGAAGTTCGACCCGGCCTACGCCCGCCAGCTGCGGCGGCGCCGATCCGAGGCCGGCGACAAGTGCACCTGGACGAGGCCAGCCCAGCTCAGCCACCTGAGCGAAACGGGAGGGCAGCAGCGGTAATACTTCGCCACCTTCAGCTTCGCTTTGGGCGTGGCAAATCGGCGCTGACATCACCGTCACCTATTTGACGGGTGGCGAATCAAGTGCCGGGCCGGCACTTGCTCAACTGGGACAGATCGGGTTGCGGAACCCGAATCCATGAAGGTGAATGGTGCTCCGACTTCGAAACCACCCGCGCGGAGTTCGCCATGCGGTCACCTTCAGCGACGACGGCAACGGCTTGGCGCTTCAGGCCATCTGCCCTATCGAACTGCAGTCATCCGGTGAAGCCGCAGCTCCCAGGCCAGCCGGAAAGGCCGAGCACCGCGGGCCGCGGGGAGGTGGGCCTGGATAACCGCGCGCGCCCTCCCCTCAGAATCCAAGCCCGCGAAACCCGAGAAAGACGCAGGAAACAGCTGTGAACGACACCCACCGCACCTACGACGTCGTCGTCATCGGTGCGGGCCCCGTGGGCGAGAACGTGGCCGACCGGACCCGTGCTGCGGGGCTCAGTACCGTCATCGTGGAGAGCGAGCTGCTCGGCGGCGAGTGTTCGTTCTGGGCGTGCGAGCCCAGCAAGGCGCTGCTGCGGCCGGTGCTGGCACGCGCCGACGCCCTCCGCGTGCCGGGACTGAGGCGGGCGGTGGACAGACCCCTGGACGTGGAGGCCGTCCTGGCACACCGCGACGACATCGTCCAGCACTGGCAGGACGACGACCAGGTCGCCTGGCTGGAGTCGGTCTCTGTCGACCTCGTACGTGGCCACGGCCGCCTCGACGGCCCCCGCCAGGTCGTGGTGACCACCCCCGACGGCGAGACCGTGCGGCTCAGTGCCCGCCACGCGGTCGCTGTCTGCACTGGCACTGGCCCGGCGATGCCGGACCTCCCCCATTTGGACGACGTTCGTCCCTGGACCAACCGTGAGGTGACCAGCGCCGACCGTGTGCCCGGTCGTCTCGTCGTGGTCGGCGGCGGAGTGGTGGCCGTCGAAATGGCCACCGCCTGGCGTGCGCTCGGCGCCCAGGTGACCATGCTGGTCCGAGGCAGCGGGCTGATTCCCCGCATGGAGCCGTTCGCCGGCGAGATGGTCGCGGACGCATTGCGTGACGCGGGCGTCGACCTGCGATTCGGAACCTCCGTCACGTCCGTGACACGAGAGGGAGGAGCCGACGGGGAGGCACGCATCACCCTGGCGGACGGCGGGCAGCTGACCGCCGACGAGATTCTGTTCGCGACCGGCAGGGCCCCGCGCACCGTCGACATCGGCCTGGAGACCATCGATCTCGCTCCCGGCGACTGGCTGACCGTCGACGACACGTGCCGGGTCAGCGCCGTCACGGACGGATGGCTCTACGCCGTCGGTGATGTCAACCACCGCGCCCTGCTGACGCACCAGGGCAAGTATCAGGCTCGGATCGCGGGCGCCGCGATCGGAGCCCGCGCCCACGGTGAACCGGTGGACGACAGCAAATGGGGGGCACACGTCGCGACCGCCGACAGCGAAGCCGTACCGCAAGTGATCTTCACCGACCCCGAGGTCGCCGCCGTCGGCCTGACCACGCGGGAAGCGGAGCGCACCGGGCGCCGGGTCAAGGTGGTCGACTACGACATCGGCGGCGTCGCCGGCGCGTTCCAGTACGCGAAGGGGTACCGCGGCAAGGCTCGCATGCTGGTCGACACCGACCGCGGCACCGTGGCCGGGGTCACCTTCGTCGGCCCAGGCGTCGCAGAACTGTTGCACTCAGCAACCATCGCGGTGACCACCGAGGCGCCGGTCGAACGACTCTGGCACGCCGTCCCCGCCTTCCCCACGATCAGCGAGGTCTGGCTACGGCTGCTGGAAACCTATCGTGGGTAGGCCAGCGGTTCGCAGCACAGCCAGAGATCGTTTTCTCCCGTCGTTCATCCCATATGCACGCGAGTCCGGCGGCCGCACCTGGCTAATCTCCCGCCCCTCGGGATGCCGTGTCGCGTCCGACCAGTGGGGCCTCTCCGGTCACGGTGAGCGCCGTGACCAATTCCTCCAGGTCGGCTCCGAGTGGCGTGTCGCAGTCCCAGACGGCCTCGTAGGCGATCTCGACGGGTACCCCAGCCTGGAGGAGGGGGCGGCAGCTCGTGTGCTCGTGTGTGATCTTGGAGCGAGGCAGGAGTGCTGCGCCCAGGCCCATCGCCGCCCACTCGTCCACCGCCCGGAAGCTCGCGGCCTCGCCAGGGTACGTACGCAGCGCCACGTCGTGGCTGCGGAAGAGTTCGGTGGTGAAGGTGGTCAGTCCGCAGGTTGGGGGGCCGAGGATGTAGGCGGCGTCCACTACGGCCTTGAGTTCGACCGGGCTGTCGCCCCCGGAGGCGTCGGGGTCGATCACGACCACCGGTTCACGGGCGATGACACGGTGCCGCAGGGTGGGCATGCCGGGCACGGCGGGGACGAGCACGATGTCCAGCCGGCCCGCCTGCAGGTCGGCGCTCAGGGGTTCGAGGTCCGCCTCCCGCAGGACAAGGTCGCGTGGACGCTTCAGGGTGCGGGCGGCCCGGAACGCCCGGGCGACGAGTTCAGCCCCGATCAGGGGTGACACACCCACGCGGATCGTTTCGGTGACCGGACTGGCCAGCCGCTGGGCCTCGGCGGCAAGCGTGTCGAGGGAACCGAGGACATGGTCGATCAGGGGCAGGATCCGTGCGCCGTGCTCGGTGGGCCTCACCCCGCGCGGTGAGCGGTCGAAGAGCTTCACGCCGAGCTCCTCCTCCAGCCGCGCGACGCCGCTCGACAGGGCCGGTTGCGTCACCCCGTAAGCCCGAGCGGCGGCACTGAACGACTTCGTCCGGGAGACGGCCTGGGCATAGCGCAACGCCTCGATGTTCACGACTCTCTCCTCCTGGCCATAGCCGCCCGTTATGCCCACATTCGCCCCGATCCTCTACCGGAGCCGTGTGGAGCGCCCTACAGTCTGAGGCGTTCCCCGGACATTCGGGAACCGGTCAGACGCGAGACCCCGGGCCGTCGCCCC
This sequence comes from Streptomyces sp. NPDC005181, assembly GCF_040608395.1. NCBI lineage: Bacteria > Bacillati > Actinomycetota > Actinomycetes > Kitasatosporales > Streptomycetaceae > Streptomyces > Streptomyces sp. NPDC005181. Next base: position 7,052 of record NZ_JBEXID010000102.1, on the reverse strand, counting down.
GAGCCAACCCCCTGAGGTTCATCCGGCACTCACCCTGACTACCAATGTCCGATATGTGGAGTTTCGCACATCCCTATAACCGCGCACAGAACGCGCACCAAGGAGCACACATCATGCCCAGTAACACCCTCGATTTCACCGGGCAGAAGGTCGTCGTGATCGGCGGCACCAGCGGTATGGGGCTGGCCGTCGCCCGCCGTGTCCTCGAGGGCGGCGGCAGCGCCGTCGTCACCGGCCGGTCCGAGAAGAGTGCTACGGAGGCGGTGGCTGAGCTCGCCGGGTCCGGCAACGCCGTCGGCCTGGCCGCCGACCTGTTCGACCGCGCCGCGGTGGACCGCCTGCGCGACACCCTGACCGAGGAGCACGCCGACGCCACCCTCCTCGTCAACTCCGCCGGCGTCTTCGAGCCGAAGCCCTTCCTGGAGCACACCCAGGAAGACTACGACCGCTACCAGGCCATCACCCGCGCCTTCTACTTCGTGACCCAGACCGTCGCCGGCAACATCATCGCCCGCGGCAGCAAGGGAGCCATCGTCAACATCGGAGGCATGCTCGCGCACCAGGCCATGGCCGCCACCCCGTCCTCGGCATACTCGGTCGCCAAGGCCGGCCTGCACTCCCTCACCCAGCACCTGGCCATGGAACTGGCCCCGTACGGCATCCGGGTCAACACCGTGGCCCCCGCCGTGGTCCGCACCCCGATCTACGAGGCGTTCATCCCCAAGGATGAAATCGACTCCGCGCTCGACGCGCTCAACACCTTCCACCCCCTCGGCCGCGTCGGAACCCCCGACGACATCGCTCCCACCGTCGCCTTCCTCCTGTCCGACCAGACCGACTGGGTCACCGGCGCCACCTGGGACGTCGACGGCGGCGTCAGGGCCGGACGCAACATCTACTGACCGGCCCCCACTCCCCCCTTCTTTTCCGCACATACCGAACCGGCCGCGGGACGCCACTGCATCCCGCACAACCTCGGCCGACCGCACAGGAGCACACCGTGGCCTACCACGAACACACCGACCACCAGTACGCCAAACACATCCGCGCCGGCGCCCCCGAGGCCTTCAAGGCATTCATGGCCTTCGACAACCAGGTACTGCGCGGCAGCGACAAGGTCATCTCGCCCAAGTACACCGAACTCATGGCCGTGGCCGTGGCACTGACCACCCAGTGCGCGTACTGCATCGAGGCCCACACCAAGGCCGCACACTCCGCCGGCGCAACCCAGCAGGAACTGGCAGAGACCGTCATGATCGCCGCCGCCCTGCGCGCAGGCGGCGGCTACGCCCACGGCTTCATGGCCATGAAGTTCTTCGACCAGGCCGACAAGAGCAGCACCGACACCCCGTGACCTGATGCGACGACCGTCGCCGGGCACACCGCTCGGGCCCGCCCGGCGGCGGGCTGGGACTTCGTCGCCGGATGCGGGCGGGCAGGTCGCCGCGGTGCCGGGACAGCGACTAGCGAAGGGGCCGGAAGCCCGCGCGAAGTGCGTTGTGCAAAGAGATTCGGCTGTCCGCAATGCAGTACCTGGTCCTGATGCACATGTCCGAGGCACCGGACCGTCAACTGCGCATGGGCGACATGACCCGTATCGGGCACCGGCCGGCGAGCCAGGGGTTCATCAATCGGGTGCGGTGCAACCAGGACGGCCGCAGCCGGTACACCGTCCTCACCGAGGCAGGCCTCGCCCGCCTGAAGGAGCCTGGCCGACGGATCCGGTCGCCATGTGCCGCCACTTCCTCGACCATCTGTCCGGCCTGGATCTCAAGAAGCTCGCCGCCGCCCTGCAAAACGCTGCGACCTGAGCGCTGCGCACACTCTGCCCGCTGCTCCGGTGGTCGGTCGGACGCTAGGCGTTCCGTCGCAGCAGGCTTTGGCGCCGCCCCTTTCCGAAGAACGCGGTGCCAGTGCGGCCTCGTCGGGGCTGCGTCAACGCAGTGCCCCCTCAGTGCGCCCACAACCAGGCAGCGGCGCCGGTCACTGCCGGCCGGACCATCTACGCGAAGACGATCAAAACTAAATATTTGCTTGACGTAGCAATTTTTTTATCCATACGGTTGACCCATCAACTACCCCAACTAGCCGAGGTGTTCACCATGGGAACTGGCACCGCGACCGCGACCGCGACGGCCATCGCCTTCGCATCGCGCCACTCGACCGGCCAAACAGATCGCTCACAAGGAATCGGGCCGCTCTCCCGCCGCACAGGTTCACCCATGCAGCCCGTCAGCGGGGCGTCGGCGGTCACGGACAGCGGGCGACTCCTGGTGCCGCAGCGCCTCACCCCCGGCGCCGATCGCAGCCGAACTGGCAACCACCGCACCGCTGTTGAGCTCGGGCGGAACCGTTGAAGTCCGCGATGCGCGCCCCCCTGACGCGGTCGGTCGCCGTGAAGCGGACGTTGCATCATGCAGGCACGGGAGTGGCGGCGCTCGCCCTCCTTTACGCGGCCCTCATCGCGCTTTTCCCCGGCGACCGAAACCACCTCGGCCTGCTGGAGTCGGCGCACTCCTTCTCACAGATCCACGCCATCGCCCCCTTGGCCCTGATGGCACTGACCCTGCTCTGGCTGGCCCACCGGCATACCGCGGTCTACGCACGCGCGGCCATCGCGTTGCTGCTGTCCATCACGGCCGGCCTCGTCTTCGCCGAAACCGTGTCCGTGCGCGGGCTGCCGACGCCCGAGGGGTCTGTCGTCCGTGACTACGTGGAGCTGCCCGGAGCCCTCGCGGGTTGGTACCTGCTGATGGGGCTGGCATTGGCCGCCGCCCTGTCGGCCGTGCGGGCGGGCATCGCCGTGATGGTGGTGGCTCTGTCCACGGTGGCGACGTCCGTGCTGACCGCCGACCACCAGATGCACGGCGCGGCGTGGGCTGCGGGTGTGCCTCTCGTGGCGTGGTACGTGGCAGGACGTGTCCAGCGGCCCGGGACACGCAGTCGCGGGACCCCGGACGCCTGGGACCCCGAAGGCCGGGTCGTGCCGTTCCGGCCTCGTGACGGGGCGACACGGCAACGGCCGGCCGCCGTCTCCGTACCGCTGCGGAAGACGGGCTGACGACCTTGCACATCGATGGTTTCATCGAGGCGGCCGGATGGTGGTCCTACGCTGTCGTGTTCGCCGCGACAGCCAGTGAGACCAGCGCCTTCATCGGGCTGCTGGTCCCCGGGGAGTCCGTCATCCTCCTCGCGTCCGCCATCGCGGGCCGAGGCGACCTCAACGTCCTGATCCTGGCCGCCGCCGTCGTGACCGGAGGAATCACCGGCGACAACCTCGGCTATGCGCTGGGCCGTCGGTGCGCGCGTCATCCCGGCAGACGGCGCTCACGCAGGGCCGGCCGCCATCACCCGCACGAACGGGCACAGGCCTTCCTGGTGCGTCACGGTGGCGCGGCGGTGTTCACCGGCCGGTTCATCGGTTTCGTGCGGACCTTCCTTCCCTACGTCGCCGGCATGTCGGGCATGCCGTACCGCCGCTTCTTCGTCTACAGCACCGCCGCGTCGCTGGTCTGGGGCATCGGCAATGTGCTGCTCGGCTACTTCGCCGGGGCGGCCGCCATCGAGTTCCTGCACTCGGCCGGGCCGATCGGCATCGCCGTGCTCGCCACCGTGACCGTGGCGGCCTACGGCGTCGCAAGGCTCCGGAGACGTCGCAGACGCCGCCGCGTCACGCCGACCTCCAGGGTCGTGGCGTACGGCGAGGCCGAGGGGGCCTCCGCCGGTCAAGGGCCGGTACACGCTTTCACGCATTCACAGGAGTAGTGAGCCATGTCAATCGACGATTTCGAACTGGCGGTCATACCGCTGGGCGCCCCTGAGGCCCAGGACCCGAACCTCACCGGCGCCAAGGCCGCGCACCTGGCCCGTGCCGCAGTGGCGGGGCTGCCCGTGCTGCCCGGCTTCGTACTGGTGCCCTCGGAGCGGGCGCCCGAGGCCCCCACCGGGCAGAAAGCGGTGCGCGGCGCCTGGCGGGCGCTGGCCGGCGCACAGGGTTCCGCGCGTGGGGTCGTCGTGCGTTCCTCCTCCGTGTACGAGGACACCGAGTACTCGTCGATGGCGGGGCGCTTCGAGTCGGTGCTGGACGTGCGGGGCTGGGAGGAGTTCACCGCGGCGGTGCGCACCGTGCTCGGTTCCGCCCGGCGGGTGCGGCCCCTGCGGCAGTCCCCGGATGCCCTGCCGGGCGACGGGATGGCCGTGCTGGTCCAGCCCATGCTCACCTCGGCCGTGGGCGGCGTGATGTTCGGCGCCGACCCGGTCGAGGGGCGTTTCGACCGCATCCTGGTCAGCGCGGTACGCGGCGGTCCGGACCAGTTGGTCGACGGCAGCACTCAAGGAGTGCGCTACCAGCTGACCAGGCGGGGCCGGCTGGTGCGGGCCGAACCAGCCGAAGCCCGCGACGAGCGGCTGCTCCCGCACCGGCGGACCGCGGGTCTGGTGGCGCTGGCCAAGAAGACCGAGCGGGTCTTCGGCAGCCCGCAGGACATGGAGTTCGGCTTCGACGCCGAGGAGCGGCTGTGGCTTTTCCAGGCTCGGCCCATCACGGCCATGGCCACGCGCCCGCCGCGCGGCGCACGGCTGGTGGGCCCCGGCCCGGTCGCCGAAACCCTCCCTTCCGTTCTGCAGCCGCTGGAGGAGGATCTGTGGGTGACGCCGATGTCCCACGGGCTGACAGTGGCTCTTGACGTTGCCGGAGCGGCATCCCGGCGCCGGCTGCGCAAGGTGCCGGTGGTGACTACCGTGCAGGGTCGTGCCGTGGCCGATCTGCGGCTGTTGGGTGCGGCGCCCTCACGCCATCCGTTCCTCGATCGCCTCAATCCCGCGCCGGGGGCGCGCCGTGCCGCGGCGGCATGGCGCGTGGGCAGGCTGCGCAGGGCTCTGCCGCTGCTGGCGGTCGACCTGATGGCGGATGTGGATCGCGCGCTGGCCGAATTCCCGCCGCCTCGGGAGATGCTCAGCGGGCAGTTGCTGGACGCGGTCGGCTGGGGCCGCAAGGTGCTGTCGGCGCTGCATGCCCAGGAGTCGCTCGCCGGTGCGCTGCTCGACGGGGGACGTGGCGCCACGGCCGCGGGAGAGGCGCTTGCAGAGCTGGCCGAGGGCCGCGCCCGGGGACTGGAGGAGGGGGAACTGGTGGAACGCCGCCCTGTTCTGCTGGCTCTGCTGCCGCCCACGCTGGCCGACCGCGCACCCCTGCCGGCGCCGATCGGGCGCACCGCGTTGCCGCGTGGTGTGGGAGCGCTGCCGGTGCGTGAGGGGCTGCGACTGCGCGTCCGCTGGGTGCAGGAGATGCAGGCCCAGATGGTGAGGGAACTGGCGCGCCGGCTCGGTGTGGGTGCCTGCGAACTCGGCCTGTCGCGCCTGGTGTTGTTGCGGTGGGAGGAACTCGTGCGGGTGGCACGGGGCGATGGGCTGCCGGCCGACTTCGCCGAGCGGGTGCCGCGTACGGACGCCGGTGTGCTGCCGGACGAGTTCCGTCTGGCGGCCGGCGTTCCCGTGGCCGAGCCCAAGTCCGGTCCCCGTACGCCGGGGCAGGGGTCGGGCGGCGGCTTCGGCACCGGCACGGCCTGGGACGGCCACGGTGAGCGCCCCGACCGCCCGGTGCTGGTGGTCCGCTTCCTGGATCCCGCACTGGCTCCCCTGCTCCCGGACCTGGCCGGGCTCGTGGCGGACACCGGCAGTCCCCTGTCCCACCTGGCTCTCCTCGCTCGCGAATACCGTATTCCCACCGCGGTCGGCGTACCGGGAGCGACCGAGCGCTTCCCCACCGGCACACCCCTGGCCGTCGACGGCGGGACGGGCGCGGTGACCGTGCGCGACCTCCCCCAGGCCACGTCCCTCCCCGCTCAGGCACGAAAGGAGTCGGCAGCGTGACGACCATCCGACTTGCCGGTTACACCGTCGGCGGACTGTCCGCCGCCTACGCCGGCTACTACACGGTGCTCTACCTGACCAGATGGGAATGGCAGCGGGCCCTGATCTCCGCGATCCTGCTCGTCATCGTCGAGGTCCTCCTCGCCACCGTCCTGCTGCTCACCCGTTTCTCCCGGCTGGAGAACCGGCTGGACGAGTCCGAGGCCCGCGCGGAGGATGTGCGCAGCCGACTGGAGCAGACCAGGACGCCCACGCAAAACCGCTTCGCCTGGCTCGCCTCCACCGATCCGAATGCGCTGAACGACACGCAACGCACCTTCGTGTTCGTGCCCGTGCTGATGGTCGCGGGCGCGGTCCTCTCCGCGATCGCGATGGTCATCCAGAAGATCGCCGGCGCGAGCGCCCGGCCGGGCGCAGAACGCCGCCTGGCCGCACGCCTGACGGCCCTGACGGCACCACCGGTCCACGAAGCGGTCTCGTTGGAGGAGCGCCCGGCCGTGGCCCCCGCCCGCCCGGCACGCAAAGCACTCACCGTGACGGTGGCCGCAGCGAGTCTGCCCCTCACCCTGGTCCTGTGGTCCGCACTCGCGGACGCGACCCAGACCCGCCCCGAGCACACGCCCGACGCGTCGAGTACGACCTTGGTCTTCGAAGTCACGACCCGCGAGGAGCAGGACTCCGAAGTCGTTCAGCTCGCTGCCAACGACCTCTGGGAGACCTGCCGCCGCTCCACAGCCGCCCGGAACGACAAGGCAGGCCTCCAGCGGATGGGCGACCACCTCTTCGCCGGTGTCGTCAGCCCCGCCCTGCCGCCGCACGACGTGATGCGTCTGCGTGGCTGCATCCAGGACGCGAACACACACCGCACGAGCGCGGTCGTTCTGGACTGATCCGTCGCTGCGACACACAACCCGGTTTCCATTTACTTGCTTGGAGAATCATATGAATTTACTTGCTTCGCGCAGCAACTCACTTCCGGATTTCCGCCGCAGCCGAGCGCCGAGAGCTGAGAGCTGAGGAGCAGGTGACTCCTCCCCCTGGTAAACGAGGGGGCTTCTCGCTATGCCTGGTTGGCGTCGCGATGGGCCAGCCCGGCCCGTAGAACGTTCACGGCTCCCACCGTGTCCGCGTGCGCGGTGTGGCCGCACGAGACGCAGTGGAACTTCTCCTGGGTGGGCCGG
>NZ_JBEXID010000101.1:0-21274 GCF_040608395.1 Streptomyces sp. NPDC005181 | reverse complement strand
TAGTGACACGCCACTTCGGCGTGCCCACAGGCATATCCGCAGGTCAACCTACATATTCGTGCCCTAGTCGGCACCGCCAACTGTGGAACTCAGGTCCAGGGCGGCCTGCCATTCCGGGACCGCCTTGTCGACCAGCGGGAGGACGAGCCGGTCCACGATCTCGTAGCCACGTCAGCGTGTCGCGCCAAGAGGTCAGGGGCTTCGAGCCCGACACGGGCGTTAGTCTCCAGAACCCGATCGACGTCAATCCGGCCCAGCAGCTCATCGACCTTCGCAGAGATGATGCCGTTGTCCTGTCCATAGAGAGTGGACACCACACGCCGCCATGTACTACCCGATGGGTCGGCCGCAGCCAAGAACTCGGCATAAGTGTCACGTCTGATCTGGCGAAGCCACTGATCGCGAGTGGAAGCCGCCTGCGCAACGGCCGTCATACGCGCGGCGCGAAAGGCGATCACTGCTGCGCCGAGGCCGCCCACCGCACCGATGGCTGCACCTAGAAGACCCGCAAGTCCAGCATCCAACGTGTCCCGCCGCTTTCATCCTGATCCCTCGCAACAAACATTAATGTTCTCACCGAAGTCCGGTTGATGGGCATCGGCCACCCCCGCCTCGTGGGCTGCTTCGCGCAGCACAGCCAGCGCTTCCGCCGGGGGTGCACGAGGCCCGACGCGGGAGTGGTGGCGAGGAGGCGGGGCATGCAACCTGGCCGGGTTCAGGCGGCGTTCGGGTACGGGCGAAGGGTCAAGACCGTGGGCCCGCCGGTGGGGCATCGTCGCAGATCCCGCTCCGCCGGTCCGGACGTACCGATGGCGTCGGAGAAGACGCGGCACCGGTGGTCAGTGAGGCAGCACGGTGTCCAGCCATTGCAGGACCTCGGGGGTCACCGGGTCGGTGATGTCGGCGAACTCGTCATGCTTCTTGAGGAACTTCGCGACGTAGGGGCAGACCGGCACGATGCGCTTCCCTGACGTGCGTACGTCGCTCAGCGCCTGTTGTACGAGTATCGCGGCCAGGCCCTGTCCGGCGAAGGCGTCGTAGATTTTGGTGTGGTAGAAAACGCGCTGGTCGTCGCGGTCGCGATACGTGGTGTGGCCTGCGGTTTTGCCGTCGACCAGGATTTCGTAACGGTGCTTCGGGTCCACTCGCTGGACAGTCGGAGCGGCTGCGGGCTGGGTCATCGCATGCCTTTCAGTGACGCGTCGGGTTTTTGCGAGGTGCGATGGTGGCGTGGGGAAGGGCCGGCGCGGGAAGACGGTCGCCGTCGTAACCGTCGACCTTGCCGAAGCGGTCGGATGCGCTCTGCCACGCTTCCCTGGCTTCGACGATGTCTTCGTGGCTCCGACCGATGAAGTTCCACCACATGACGATCTGTTCCTCGAACGGCGTCCCGCCGAGCAGGACTGCCCGCGCAACGGCGTCCGTCTCGTTCGCCAGCGTCAGTGTGTCGCTTCCCGTGCCGACGTATCCCAACTCCGCCGGGTGCAGGAGTGTTCCAGCGATACGGACCTCCCCGTGGTCGACGAGAAGGCCGTGCTCGAAGTCGGCGTCGATGGCGAGCGTGGTCGTCGAGTGCGGCTCAAGGATGAGTTCGGCACCGAGCAGGGGCGTGAACGTCCGCACCGGAGCGGTGTCACCTGCCAGCGCCCCAAGGAACACTCTGACTTCGGCTCCGTCCACCCGGACCGATCTCGGGACGTAATGCTGGAAGTCACGGCCGGTGTGCCGGTGTTCTTCGGGAAGCGCCACCCACAACTGGACGCCGTGCAAGATCGTGGTGCGGGCGGTGGAAACTTCCGAGTGGCTGATGCCGTGCCCACCCGTCATGAGGTTCAGTTCACCGGGCCGTACAAAGGCGTGGCTGCCCAGGCTGTCCCGGTGCTCGATCTCCCCGCTGAACAGCCAGCTCACCGTCTGCAGACCGGTGTGCGGATGGGGCGCGACGTCCATGCCGCCCGTGCCGGCAACGTCGTCGGGGCCGTAGTGGTCGATGAAACACCAGGCCCCGATCAGCGTCCGGGCCCGCTGCGGCAGCGTGCGCCGTACCGACATCGCCCTCGGACCGCCCAACGGGACGTCCCGCGCGGAGAGGACCTCGACCTGCGGCACATGCTCACCATGCTCCGAGGCTCCGCAGCGGAGCTCGGCGGGTTCCCTCTCGACATTACTCATCGCACACCCCTCTCACCCAAGGATGATTTTATGTTCAACAATTGTTTCCGATGATACGAGGATGCCCTGCCGTACGCACGGCAGGGCCGGCGAGGGCCGGGAGCGGCCTGTGAAGGAGTCCAGGTTGAGTGACACGGCAGCAGGCCCCGTGAGCAAGCAGGTCTTCATCGACAAGCAGAGCCCGAAGGCGTACCACGCGCTGACCGAGACAGCCGAAGCAGTCCGTACGGTCGCCGCCGACGCGGGGCTGGACCGCACGCTCGTGGAACTGATCAACCTCCGCGTGTCACAGGTCAACGGCTGCGCGTACTGCCTCAACGTGCACACCCGGGCCGCCCTGCGCGCAGGCGAGACCACCCAGCGTCTGGGTGTACTGGCCGCCTGGCGCGACACCGAACTGTTCACGGCGCGGGAGCGCGCGGCACTCGCCCTGGCGGAGGCGGCCACCGAACCCGCGAACGCCGCCGTCCAGGAGAGTGCCTACGACGCAGCCCGCCAGGCCCTCACCGACGATGAGATCTCCGCAGCGATCTGGGTAGCGATCACCATCAACGCGTTCAACCGCGTCTCCATCATGAGCAAGCATCCCGTGCGCGTGATCCCGCAGCAGTGATTCCGGCTTCACCGTTCCTAACCAGTGCACATGAGTGAGTCCTGGACCCACTGCTGCGTGCTGGGTGCATCCCGAACGGTGTTGGATGCACTGGTCCCCCGCTTTCGCTTCCCGCTCGGCGACGGCCCTCCAGGGGGCCGGTCCGTGGTGGGTGGGCGGGTTCCGTCACACCCCCGGGTACCCGGTCCGGCCTGGGCGGTCCGATGCCCCGCACGATCACTCCGGTCGTGTGGGGGCGGTGCCGTCCGACGCCGGACCGGGTGCCCGAGGGCGCGTCTCCCGATCGCGATACCGGCGGCATCGTGACGGGACATCTTTCGGTATGGGGTGGTCAGCGGTTTCTGCCAGTGCTGGGCACCCCACAGGCTGGTGTAGGCGGGGTCGACCGCGACAATACTCAGGCCGTGCTCGGCGGCCATCGACACCAACCGGGCCTTGAGCTTCCCGGTCGTTCCCACCCCCCGCGAACTCACCGGCAGAACTCACTCCCGCTCACCACTACTCACTGCAGCTCAGTAAACCGACAGCAGCTCACAACCCCCTGCTGGGCGCCGAGACACCGGTCGCGCGCGCCACCGGTTCAGGAAAAGTTAGTTGATTCTTAAATCATATCCATTTATGATTCAACGATATCGGGCGTGCTCCACCGGCGCGGCGACGCCGGCGGCCAGTCCGCCCACTGCCCATACGCACTTTTCAATGGAGAACAAAGCCATGACCACAGCCGTCAAGCTTGCCGTCATCTACTACTCGTCCACCGGTTTCAGCGCCGAGATCGCCAAGGAGATCTCCCAGGCCGCGGAGAAGGCCGGGGCCGAGGTCCGTCTCCTGAAGGCCGCCGAACTCGCCCCCGAGGCCGCCATCAGCTCCAACGAGGCATGGGCCGCACACGCCGCCGCCAGCGCGGGCATCCCGGTTGCCACCCCCGCGGACGTCGAGTGGGCCGACGCCGTGATCTTCGGCTCCCCGACCCGCTTCGGCAACATCTCCTCGCAGCTCAAGCAGTTCATCGACACCCTCGGTGGCCTGTGGGCCCAGGGCAAGCTGGCCGACAAGGTCTACAGCGGCTTCGTCACCACCGCCACCGCCCACGGCGGCCAGGAGTCCACCCTGCTCGCGCTGTACAACTCGATCCATCACTTCGGTGGCCTCGTCGTCTCCCCCGGTTACACCGACCCGGTCAAGTTCGTTGACGGCAACCCCTATGGCACCTCGCACGTCGACGCCCAGGGCAACAACCCCATCGGCGACCAGACCCGCAACGCCGCCCGTCACCAGGCCGAGCGCGTCGTCCAGGTCGCGGGCGCCCTCAAGGCCGGCTTCGCCGCCTGACCCCTCCCGGCCCGGACCCGGCTCATCCGCGTTGCCACACCTCGGCCAGCAGTTCGTAGGACCGCACCCGGTCGGCCTCACCGGTGTGCCGGGCGCAGTCGCGCCCGGCACACCGGCCCCACCACCTGCGCGCTGCTCTGGACGGAAGAGCCCGCACGTCTCCCCCGGCCCGGACCTGGGCACTCTTGTCGGCACGAAGGGCCGCAAGGCGCCCCCGGGCCGGGCGCCCGCGTCCACCGTCGTCATGCCAATTTCTGCGTCCCAGTGGCATGACCGGGACGCAGCACGGTGCTGCGGCCGGCAGAGACCCCGATGAGGTCCGTCTCCCTGCGTTGCCGAGGTTCCGGCCCGCCCTCGGGGCGGATCGGAACCTCTTCGGCTTCTGCAACGCGTAGAAATCAGTGGACGGCCGCACTGGCTCCCGTGGCGTTCCACTCAGCGATCACAGGTCGTCCGTGTTCGGTGGAGAGCCGGCTGACCGTCCCCGCCGTGAGCTGGAACAGCCGCCCGTCCGCGGCGGGCAGCCCGAGGCGACGCGCCGTGAGCACCCGCAGGAAGTGGGCGTGGGCCACGAGCACCACGTCACCGCTGTCCAGGGCTGTCCCGATGCGGCTCAACACGCGGTCGGCACGCTGTCCCACCTCGATCGGTGACTCGCCCGGATGACCGGCCGGACCGGGCGGCACTCCGTCGTTCCACAGGTACCAGTCGGGCCGGGTGCGATGTATCTCGAGGGTGGTCACGCCTTCGTACGCACCGTAGTCCCACTCGTGCAGATCGGGCTCGCGTACGGCGTCGTACAGGCCCGCGAGTTCCGCTGTCCGTTCGGCACGGCCCAGCGGGCTGGTGAGCGCGAGGGCGAAGGTCCGCCCGGCGAGCAGCGGGGCGAGGGATTTGGCCTGCTCTTCGCCACGCTGGGTGAGGGGCAGGTCGGTCCAGCTGGTGTGCTGACCCGAGAGGCTCCACTCGGTTTCGCCGTGGCGGACCAGCAGGAGGTCGCCCATGGCGGTTACTTCGCTGACTCGACGGCGTGGCCGCCGAACTGGTTGCGCAGCGCGGCGATCATCTTCATCTGGGGGGAGTCGTCCTGGCGCGAGGCGAAACGCGCGAAGAGCGACGCGGTGATCGCGGGCAGCGGCACCGCGTTGTCGATCGCGGCCTCCACCGTCCAGCGGCCCTCACCCGAGTCGGCGGCGAAGCCGCGCAGCTTGTCGAGGTGTTCGTCGTCGTCCAGCGCGTTGACCGCCAGGTCGAGCAGCCAGGAACGGATGACCGTGCCCTCCTGCCAGGAGCGGAAGACCTCGCGCACATCGGTGACGGAGTCGACCTTCTCCAGCAGCTCCCAGCCCTCGGCGTAGGCCTGCATCATGGCGTACTCGATGCCGTTGTGGACCATCTTGGAGAAGTGGCCGGCGCCGACCTTGCCCGCGTGGACGAAGCCTGCGTCGCCCTCGGGCTTGAGTGCGTCGAAGATGGGCTGGACCTTCGCTATGTGTTCGGCGTCGCCGCCCACCATCAGCGCGTAGCCGTTCTCCAGGCCCCAGACACCACCCGAGACACCTGCGTCGACGAAGCCGATGCCCTTGGCCGCCAGCTCCTCGGCATGCTTCTCGTCGTCCGTCCAGCGGGAGTTGCCGCCGTCGACAACGGTGTCGCCGGCTTCCAGGAGGTCACCGAGCTCGTCGATGACGTGCTGGGTCGGGCCTCCCGCGGGCACCATCACCCACACCACACGCGGGGCTTCGACCTTCTCGACCAGTTCGGCCAGGCTGCTCACGTCGGCGAGGTCCGGATTGCGGTCGTAGCCGATGACGGTGTGGCCCGCGCGGCGAATCCGCTCGCGCATGTTGCCGCCCATCTTACCGAGGCCGACGAGGCCCAATTGCATCGTTGTCATGCTGTTTCACTTCTTCCGGAGAGTGCGGTACGCGGCCACCAGGGCGGCGGTTGAGGGATCGAGTCCGGGGGCGTCCGCTCCGTCGGTGAGCGCCGGCTCCACGCGCTTGGCGAGGACCTTGCCGAGCTCGACGCCCCATTGGTCGAAGGAGTCGATGTTCCAGATCGCGCCCTGCACGAACACCTTGTGCTCGTACAGCGCGATCAGCTGGCCGAGGACCGAGGGGGTCAACTCGCTTGCCAGGATCGTCGTCGTGGGGTGGTTGCCGCGGAACGTGCGGTGCGGCACCTGCTCCTGAGGCACGCCCTCGGCGCGCACCTCGTCACTCGTCCTGCCGAAGGCGAGCGCCTGGCCCTGCGCGAACAGGTTGGCCATCAACAGGTCGTGCTGGCCCTTGAGTTCGGGGCTCAGCTCGTCGACCGGGTTGACGAATCCGATCAGGTCGGCCGGGATGACCTTCGTGCCCTGGTGGAGCAACTGGTAGTACGCGTGCTGCCCGTTGGTGCCGGGCGTGCCCCAGACCACCGGACCGGTCTGCCACTCCACCGGATTTCCGGCGCGGTCCACCGACTTCCCGTTGGACTCCATGTCCAGCTGCTGCAAGTACGCAGTAAATTTGGACAGGTAGTGCGAGTACGGCAGCACCGCGTGCGACTGGGCGCCGAGGAACGATCCGTACCAGACACCCAACAGGCCTAGCAGCAACGGCGCGTTGACCGCCGCAGGCGCAGTGCGGAAGTGCTCGTCGACGAGGTGGAAGCCGTCGAGCATCTCGTGGAACCGGTCCGGGCCGATGGCGATCATCAGCGACAGACCGATAGCGGAGTCGTACGAGTAGCGACCGCCGACCCAGTCCCAGAACTCGAACATGTTGGCGGTGTCGATACCGAACTCCGCGACCTTCTCGGCGTTCGTCGACAGCGCCACGAAGTGCTTCGCGACCGCCTTCTCACCGCCGTCGTCGAGCCCGGCAAGGAGCCAGGACCGCGCCGATGTGGCGTTGGTGATCGTCTCGATGGTCGTGAAGGTCTTGGACGCGACGATGAACAGCGTCTCCGCCGGGTCCAGGTCCCGTAGGGCCTCGTGCAGATCGGCGCCGTCCACGTTCGAGACGAACCGCACGGTCAACGAGCGGTCGGTGAAGGCCCGCAGTGCCTCGTACGCCATCGCGGGTCCGAGGTCCGACCCGCCGATACCGATGTTGACGACATTGCGGATCCGCTTTCCGGTATGCCCGGTCCACTCGCCCGAGCGGACGCGCTCGGAGAAGTCGGCCATTTTGTCGAGCACGGCGTGCACCGCCGGGACGACGTCCTCGCCGTCGACCTCGACGACGGCGTCGCACGGGGCGCGCAGCGCGGTGTGCAGGACGGCACGCTGCTCGGTGACGTTGATCTTTTCGCCGCGGAGCATGGCGTCCCGCAGCCCGAACACGTCGGTCGCGGTGGCGAGTTCCTGGAGCAACGCGAGGGTCTCGTCCGTGATCAGGTGCTTGGAGTAGTCGATGCGCAGGTCGCCGACGCTCACGGTGTAGCGCTCCGCGCGACCGGGGTCGGCGGCAAACAGGTCACGCAGCTGCAGGCGGCGCAGCTCCCCTGCGCGGTGGTCCTCAAGGGCCGTCCACTCCGGGCGGTGCGTGAGCTTGGGTGTGTCAGACATGACGGGGGTTCTCCTTGGTACCGTCCCCGCGCAGGGCGACGGCATACATCTCGTCCGCGTCGAGGCGGCGCAGCTCTTCGGCAATCAACTCGGAGGTGCTGCGCACCTTCAGAGCGAGGGTGCGCGAGGGCTGGCCCGGCAGGGAAAGCGTGGCCAGCGGGCCGTCGGGGCGGTCGATCACGATCTCGCCGCTCTCCGTTCCGAGCCGGACGGCCGTCACGACCGGCCCGGCGGTGACGACGCGCTCGACCGAGACCTCGAGCCGGGCCTCCAGCCAGCGGGCCAGCAGCTCGGCACTCGGGTTCTCGGCCTCACTCTCCACGACGGCCGACACAACCTTCTTACGGGCCTGGTCCAGCGCCGCGGCCAGCATCGAGCGCCACGGCGTCAGCCGGGTCCACGCCAGGTCGGTGTCGCCGGGCGCGTACGAGGAGACGCGGGTCTCCAGGGCGACGAGCGGGGCCTCGACGGCGTACATGTCGGTGATCCGCCGCTGTGCCAGAGCGCCCAACGGATCCTTGGCCGGGACGTCGGGCGCGTCCACCGGCCACCAGACGACGACCGGTGCGTCCGGCAGCAGCAGCGGCAGGACCACCGAGTCGGCGTGGTCGGAGACTTCGCCGTACGTCCGCAGGACGACCGTCTCGCCGGTGCCCGCGTCCGAGCCGACCCGCACCTCCGCGTCCAGGCGGGAGTTCGTGCGGTCGCGCGGAGTGCGTGCGACGCGTTTGATGACGACCAGGGTGCGCGAGGGATGCTCGCGCGACGCCTCCTCGGCCGCCTTGATCGAGTCGTACGCGTTTTCCTCGTCGGTCACGATGACCATCGTCAGGACCATGCCCATGGCGGGAGTACCGATGGCTCGGCGTCCCTGCACGAGCGCCCTGTTGATCTTGCTTGCCGTGGTGTCGGTCAGATCGATCTTCATGGCCTGCGCCAGCTCCGTCCGTCTCGTGCGAGCATCTCGTGGGCTTCTTCGGGACCCCAGCTGCCCGACGCGTACGGCGCGGGCTTGCCATGCGCGTCCCAGTACCCCTCGATCGGGTCGAGAATCTTCCAGGACTCCTCCACTTCCTGGTGACGGGGAAAGAGGTTGGCGTCGCCCAGCAGAACGTCCAGGATGAGGCGTTCGTACGCCTCCGGGCTGGACTCGGTGAAGGAATCGCCGTACGCGAAGTCCATCGTGACGTCCCGAATCTCCATCGACGTACCCGGCACCTTCGATCCGAAGCGCACCGTCATGCCCTCGTCGGGCTGGACACGGATGACGATCGCGTTCGCACCGAGTTCCTCGGTGGCGGTCGAGTCGAAGGGCGAGTGGGGCGCGCGCTGGAAGACGACCGCGATCTCGGTGACGCGGCGGCCGAGGCGCTTTCCGGTGCGCAGGTAGAAGGGGACGCCCGCCCAGCGACGGTTGTCGACCTCCAGCTTGATGGCCGCATAGGTGTCGGTCGTCGACTTGGGGTCGATGCCGTCCTCCTGCAGATAGCCGCGCGCCTTCTCGCCACCGTGCCAGCTCGCCGCATACTGCCCGCGCACGGTGTGCTCGCCCAGGTTCTCCGGCAGCTTCACGGCCTTGAGGACCTTCAGCTTCTCGGTGAGCAGCGACTCGGCGTCGAAGGCGGCCGGCTCCTCCATGGCGGTCAGCGCCATGAGCTGGAGGAGGTGGTTCTGGATGACGTCGCGGGCCGAGCCGATGCCGTCGTAGTAACCGGCGCGCCCGCCGATGCCGATGTCCTCGGCCATCGTGATCTGCACGTGGTCGACGTAACTGCGGTTCCAGATGGGTTCGTACATCTGGTTGGCGAAGCGCAGCGCCAGGATGTTCTGGACCGTCTCCTTGCCGAGGTAGTGGTCGATACGGAACACCTGGTCCGGGTCGAACACCTCGTGCACGATCGCGTTCAGTTCGCGCGCACTGGCCAGGTCGTGGCCGAACGGCTTCTCGATGACCGCACGCCGCCAGGAACCTTCCGGCGCGTCCGCGAGACCGTGCTTCTTCAGCTGCTGGACGACCTTCGGGAAGAACTTCGGCGGTACCGAGAGGTAGAACGCGTAGTTGCCACTGGTGCCCCGAGATGCGTCCAACTCATCGACGGCAGAACGGAGTTGCTTGAACGCCTGATCGTCGTCGAAGTCGCCCGGGATGAACCGCATGCCCTCGGCCAGCTGCTGCCAGACCTCCTCGCGGAACTCCGTGCGGGCGTGCTCGCGCACCGAGTCGTGCACCACCTGCGCGAAGTCCTGTTCCTCCCACTCGCGCCGGGCGAACCCGAGGAGCGAGAAGCCCGGCGGGAGCAGACCCCGGTTCGCGAGGTCGTAGACGGCGGGCATCAGCTTCTTGCGGGAGAGGTCGCCGGTGACACCGAAGATGACGAGGCCCGAGGGGCCCGCGACACGAGGGAGGCGCCGATCGCGGGGGTCACGGAGCGGGTTGTTCCAGTCGAGGGCCGGGGCGGTAGCGCTCCCAGCGCCCATCACGTCGCCGCGTACCGCCGCCGCGTCGCCGCCCGATTCCCGGGCCGCGTCACCCGATCCGGCGGTCACGCCGCCCGGTTCCACGGCCGCGTCACCAGATCCGCCCGCCGCGGCGGGCGCATCCTGCGCGGCACCACCGGGAAGCGTCTCGCGCTCACTCATTCCCCCTCAACTCCCGTGCTGCTCAGCGACGTCGCGACCACACCCAGCAGGTCTTCCCAGGCCGCCTCGAACTTCGACACGCCCTCGTCCTCCAACTGCTTCACGACCTCGTCGTACGAGATCCCGAGCCGCTCGACGGCCGCAAGATCGGCGCGGGCCTTGGCGTAGCCGCCGGTCACCGAGTCGCCGTGGATGTCACCGTGGTCGGCGGTGGCGTCGAGGGTCGCCTCCGGCATGGTGTTGACCGTGCCGGGCGCGACCAGTTCGTCGACGTACAGGGTGTCCTTGTACGCGGCGTCCTTGACGCCCGTCGAAGCCCACAGAGGACGCTGCTTGTTGGCGCTCGCGGTGGCCAGCGCGGTCCAGCGGTCGGCGGCGAAGACGCCCTCGTACGCCTCGTATGCGAGACGGGCGTTGGCGAGCGCGGCCCTGCCCCTGAGTGCGAGCGCCTCGTCGGTGCCGACCTTCGCAAGGCGCTTGTCGATCTCGCTGTCGACGCGGGAGACGAAGAACGAGGCGACGGAATGGACCGTGGACAGGTCGATGCCCGCCGCCTGCGCCTTCTCCAGGCCCGCCAGGTACGCGTCCATGACCTCGCGGTAGCGCTCCAGCGAGAAGATCAGCGTGACGTTGACGCTGATGCCGAGGCCGATGACCTCGGTGATCGCCGGGAGGCCGGCCTTCGTCGCCGGGATCTTGATCAGCACGTTCGGACGGTCGACCAGCCATCCGAGCTGCTTGGCCTCGGCGACGGTCGACGCGGTGTCGTGCGCGAGGCGCGGGTCGACCTCGATGGAGACCCGGCCGTCGCGGCCGCGGGTCGCGTCGTACACGGGCCGCAGGATGTCGGCGGCGGCGCGGACGTCGGCGGTGGTCATCATGCGGACGGCCTCGTCGACCGTGACGCCGCGCACGGCGAGGTCGGCCAGCTGCTCCTCGTACCCCTCGCCGGAGCCGATGGCGGCCTGGAAGATGGAAGGGTTGGTGGTGACGCCCACCACGTGCTTCCGCTCGATGAATTCGGCGAGGTTGCCGGATGCGATCCGCTTGCGGGACAGATCGTCCAGCCAGATGGAAACGCCTTCCTCGGTGAGGGACTTGAGGGGTTCGGCGGTGTTGCTCACAGTGACTCTTTTCTTTCTGGCGGCCTGATCAACCACGCGCGGCGGCGAGAGATTCCCGCGCGGCGGAGGCGACGTTCTCGGCGGTGAAGCCGTACTCGGCGAACAGGGTCTTGGCGTCGGCGGAGGCGCCGAAGTGCTCCAGGGAGACGATGCGTCCGGCGTCACCGACGTACCGGTACCAGGTCAGGCCGATCCCTGTCTCGACCGCCACACGGGCCTTCACGGACGCCGGAAGCACACTCGCGCGGTACTCCGCGGACTGCTCCTCGAACCACTCGACGGACGGCATCGACACGACACGCGTACCGACCCCCTCGGCCTCGAGCTGTTCACGCGCCGCGACGGCGAGCTGCACCTCGGAGCCGGTGGCGATGAGGATGACGTCAGGGGTCTCGGCGGAGGAGTCGCGCAGGATGTAACCCCCCTTCACCGCCTCGGGGTTTGCCGCGTATGTCGGCACACCCTGGCGGGTCAGCGCGAGGCCGTGCGGAGCAGGGTTCGTGGCGTGCCGTCTGAGGATCTCGGCCCAGGCGATACAGGTCTCATTGGCGTCGGCGGGGCGGACGATGTTGAGTCCGGGAATGGCGCGCAACGAGGCCAGGTGCTCGACCGGCTGGTGGGTCGGGCCGTCCTCGCCGAGACCGATGGAGTCGTGCGTCCAGACGTACGTGACCGGCAGCTCCATCAGCGCGGACAGGCGCACGGCGTTGCGCATGTAGTCGGAGAAGACCAGGAAGGTGCCGCCGTAGACGCGGGTGTTGCCGTGCAGCGCGATGCCGTTCATCTCGGCGGCCATCGAGTGCTCGCGGATGCCGAAGTGGACCGTGCGGCCGTACGGGTCGGCCTCCGGCAGCGGGTTGCCCTTCGGCAGGAAGGAGCTGGTCTTGTCGATCGTGGTGTTGTTCGAGCCGGCGAGGTCGGCGGAACCGCCCCACAGCTCGGGGATCACACTGCCGAGCGCCTGCAGCACCTTGCCGGACGCGGCACGGGTCGCGACGGATGTGCCCGCCTCGAACTGCGGCAGAGCGGCCTCCCAGCCATCGGGCAGCTGACCCGTGACGACGCGGTCGAACAGCTTGGCGTGCTCGGGTTCGGCGGTGCGCCACTCGGCGATCTGCTTGTCCCAGGCCGCGTGCGCCTCGACGCCTCGGTCGAGGGCCTCGCGGGCGTGGGCCAGTACCTCGGGCTCCACCTGGAAGGACTGCTCCGGGTCGAAGCCCAGGACCCGCTTGGTAGCCGCGATCTCCTCGGCGCCGAGCGCCGATCCGTGCGAGGCCTCGGTGTTCTGCGCGTTCGGGGCAGGCCAAGCGATGATCGTGCGCATCGCGATGATCGAGGGGCGCCCGGTCTCGGCGCGGGCGGCGGTCAGCGCCTCGTACAGCGCTCGGACGTCGATGTCGCCGTCGGCCGAGGGCTCGATCCGCTGGACGTGCCAGCCGTACGCCTCGTACCGCTTCAGGACGTCCTCGGAGAAGGCGGTGGCCGTGTCGCCCTCGATGGAGATGTGGTTGTCGTCGTAGACGAAGACGAGGTTGCCGAGCTTCTGGTGACCCGCGAGGGACGAGGCCTCGGCGGAGATGCCCTCCTCCAGGTCGCCGTCCGAGACGATCGCCCAGATGGTGTGGTCGAACGGAGACTCGCCCTCCGGCGCCTCGGGATCGAACAGGCCGCGCTCGTAGCGAGCCGCCATCGCCATGCCCACGGCGTTCGCGACACCCTGGCCGAGCGGGCCGGTGGTCGTCTCGACACCCGCCGTGTGCCCGTACTCAGGGTGACCGGGCGTCTTCGAACCGTGCGTCCGGAACGCCTTCAGATCGTCCAGCTCCAGCTCGTACCCGGAGAGGAAGAGCTGGGTGTACAGGGTCAGCGAGGTGTGGCCCGGGGAGAGAACGAAGCGGTCTCGGCCGGTCCACTCCGGGTCGGCCGGGTCGTGCCGCATCACCTTCTGAAAGAGGGTGTACGCGGCCGGCGCCAGACTCATCGCGGTGCCCGGGTGGCCGTTTCCGGCCTGCTGTACGGCATCGGCCGCCAGAAGGCGGGCGGTGTCGACGGCACGCCGGTCGAGTTCGGTCCACTCGAAGCCGTCAGGGAAGCTGTCGGGTGTCTGCGTGCTCATCTTCAAGAAGTCCTCGATAGGAACCGGTTAACTGCTCTGATGCGTTCAAACCTAAAAGTATGACTTTTGCTGGAGAAGGTGCACCCGTGTCAGCCTTTGGTGAAAGTGGGACAACGAGTGCGGGACCGAGCTGACGCGAGAAGGACATGACGGACAGAACGACCCAGGGAAGTGGAGAGATCAAGACCTTTCCCTTCCCCACGAACCTGAGCGTCTGCGGCGTAGGTATGCAGGTGGAATCCATGGAACCCGGTCGGCCCTGGCATGCAGACGCGCCATTGGAGCGCGTGCACCGCGTCGACTTCCACGTGGTGATGCTGTTCCACGGCGGCCCCATCAGACACATGATCGACTTCGCCGAGTACGAGGCCTCCGCCGGCGATCTCCTATGGATCCGCCCAGGCCAGGTGCACCGCTTCTCCGCCACGGCCGGGTACCGCGGTACCGTCCTGACCATGCAGCCCGGCTTCCTGCCCCGGGCAACTGTCGAGGCGACGGGCCTGTACCGCTATGACCAGCCCCCGCTCCTGCGCCCGGACGTGCTCCAGCTGGCCGCCCTCGAGCACTCCCTCGCCCAACTGGAGCGCGAGTACGTCGACACGACCACACTGCCCCTCAGCCTCCACACCGCGGTGCTCCGGCACTCCCTGACCGCGTTCCTGTTCCGCCTGGCCCACCTCGCGGCGATCTCCGCCAAGACGGCACTCGAGCAGACCGACACCACCTTCAGCCGCTTCCGGGACGCGGTCGAGAAGAGCTTCGCCACCAACCACAGCGTCAGCGCGTACGCGGACGCCCTCGGCTACTCCCGACGCACCCTCGTCCGCGCGGTGGGGGCGGCCACCGGCAACACCCCCAAGGGCTTCATCGACAAACGCGTCGTCCTCGAGGCCAAGCGCCTACTGGCCCACACGGATATGCCGATCGGCCGGATCGGCGCCTCCGTGGGCTTTCCCGACGCGGCCAACTTCTCGAAGTTCTTCCATCAGCACACCGGGACGACTCCGTTGGCGTTCCGGGCGGAGCTGCGCTGAAAGAGGCGGGGCGGGCCAACCGGCCCGCCCCGCTGGTGACATGAGGCTCAAGGTCAGACGTATCTTCACGGCCGACACATCACGAGGCGAACTGCGCGGCGTCAGGCCGTACCCGACCTGCCGGCTGCCGAGAGCGGCACCCACGGCCCGTCCACGCGATCCCGGCGACAGTACAACCGGTGGAACCGGGACGTTCAGCGGCCCACGCCGGCCACAGTGGCCTCGTACGTGATGATCCCGGTGCCGTTACCCTCGTCACCATTGTCCGGCGCGACGGTGAGCGTCAGGTGGTCGCCGTCGGCGGTGAGCTTCATCGGGTTGCGCGTGGCGACATGACCCGCGGAGGACCACTGCTGGAAGGGCACCTCGTGGGTGACCAGGTGGCTGCGCGCGTCGATCAGTGCCAGACCACCCAGCTCGTAGGTAGCGGAGGAGCCTCCGGCCGGGTTGGTCTGGGGCAGGTTGATCACACCGCCGCACAGCATCTGACCCGGGGCCGCGTGCTGACAGTCCTGGTAGTCCACGAAGTACTGGCTGTTGGTCCAGTCGGAGATCCTGCGCCCTCGGAGGTCCCACTCGTAGAAGTGCCGGGAGCCCCAGGAGTTGCCGATCAGGTGACCGGTGGCGGGGTCGCGGACGATGCCGCCGATGTGGTCCTTGAACTCGAACTGCTTGTGGACGGCCGGCGACTTCGCGTCGATCCGGTACATGATGGTGCTGCTGTTGGGGCGGTACTGGGCGACCGATACCCACACCGGCGCCCCGTCGAATTCGAGGCCGCCCGGGTGGTACATGTCGCCCTCACCGAGGACGATGTCGCGTTGCAGGTTGCCCTGCTTGTCCATGACAAAGACATGCCCGACACCCTTGCCCGGAGTTCGGTCGTAGCCGTCCCGCGGGGCCGGGTACTTGACTGTCGGCTCCAGGATCTCCACCGAGGAAAGGAAGATGTGGTCGCGCGTGATGGCGATGCCCTCGGTGTGGTAGGTCGGGAACTTCAGCGACAGTCTGCTGGTGACCTTCCAGGCGGTGTGGCTGGGATGCCCGGAGAGAATCTCACGGGCGACCCGGAGAAACTCCGCGGTCGGTAGGTGGCGTCCATCAGCGCCGCGACCGAAGACGCCCTCGACGGGTCGTGTGCCACGCGGCACCGGAGTCGGCGGACCTCTCGTGGCCGGCGCAGGGGCTGGCGCGGCTCATGCTGCACGACGGCGTCGTGACTTGCGCGCGGAGGGCGCCGCCGAAGGGCGGGCCGTGCACTTGTTCACCAGACGCTGTTCGAGTACGCCGCCGGGCGGTGTCTGGTGCGGCTCGCCGCGGAGAAGAAGCAGTCGTACTACGGCGCGCTCGGCGGGCCCGCCGCTGGCCTCGCTCCGGGCACCAGGTCGGCGGTGCGCTTCCCGCCACCGGGGTCGATCGGCGTGTCATCCAGCCCATGAATCACCAAGGTCGGTACTCGAAGCCTGCGGAGTGCGTCAGCGCGTGAGCCACCGAGGATCATTGCTCCGAGTTGCCGCCCGACTCCGGCTGGGTAGTAAGCGCGGTCGTAACTTTCGGCAGCCAGCTCACGAAGGAGTGCGGGGTTGCCAAAACGCTTGGAAGACCACACCAGTTCGCTTTCCGCCGCTGCGATGTACCCCTCGCGATCCGGCGGCTTCGGGCTGAAGAGCACCCAGGCGGCACGCCGGGCGACCTTGCCCGCATCGGCCTTCGCAGAGGCGGGATCCCACGTCTGGGGCAGGAACAGTCGCCAGTTGATGGCCGCGGAAGCGTGGTCGGACGCGAGGTGAAGCGAGACGCCGACCTGGCAATTGGTGACCTTGCCGGCGGTGCCGGTGTACTGCCGCGACACACACGCCGAGGCGGTCCCGTCCTTCAGGAACCCGGTGTCGTCGAAGACCAGGGCCTCCGGCCCGATCACCTCCTCCATCCGCCAGGCAAGTTTCGCCCGGATGTGGGCCGGATCCCACGGGCTGGTGGTGATGAAATGGGCCAGTGCCTGCCGGTTCCCGTCTTCACCGAGCCGCGAGGCCATCGGCTCGACCGACTTACGCTGCCCGTCGGTAAGCAGCCCTCGCAGGTAGACCTGCCCCCAGCGGCGCTGGTCATTGCGCGCGAACGGCTCGAACACCTCCGCCGCGAACGCCTCCAACTCACCACGCACCACAGCAATCTCGTCCGGAGTCACACACTCCCAACGCCACACCGGGCCAAGAGGACACGCACCACCACAGCCGACCTGACCAAGCCCTCCTAGTCAGCACCGGTGGCTTCCAGCCAACTTCGGTTGGGTCAACGCCGATCGGTGTGCTCGGTACCGCGCACGGACGGCGTCGGCGCCGAAGATTCCCGTCAACCCATTACCAACCGTTTACTGAGCAGATACCTTTCTCCTTGCCGGTGGCAGGGGGCGGAGCGATCCGGCCGCCCCCTGCCTGCCCCGGAGTACCGCCGTACGTCGTTCGGGCTGTTTTCGACCATTACGCCTATTTCTCATGGCCCGTCGGAAGGAAGCGTTTTGAACGCTCGGAACCGCCGCACCACGGTAGCCGCCGTATCCGTCGCAGGGCTCATAGCGCCGCTGCTGCTGATCGGATCGGGCACCGCCTCCGCCCACAGCGACCCTGCCAAGGAGGCTGCCAAGCTCGCAAAGAAGCTCGTCAAGAAGAGCAACGCCGAGGATGCCTACGAGCATCTGAAGCAGTTCCAGCGGATCGCTGACAAGAACGGGAACACCCGGGTGGCCGGGTCAGAGGGGCACCGGAAGTCGGCCGAGTACGTCGAAGGCCTGTTGAGGAAGGCCGGGTACTCGGTGACCCGGAACGAGTTCGACTACCCGTTCACCGAGACGCTGGCGCAGAGCCTGCGGGTGGTGTCGCCGCAGCAGCAGGACGTCCCGTTGATCGCCATGACGTACTCCGCCAGCAGCCCGGTCGGCGGCATCACCGCCCCGGTCGCGGTGGTGCCGGTCAACGCCACCACCGGCTGCGAGCCTGAGGACTACGCCCCCGGGACGTTCACCGGCAAGATCGCGCTGATCAAGCGCGGCGGCTGCACCTTTGCGCAGAAGCAGGAGACCGCCGCCGGTGCGGGTGCGGTCGGCGCGATCATCTACAACAACACCGAGGGCGCGCTCAACGGCACGCTGGGAGACCCGTCCGTCGCCAAGATCCCGGCCGGCGGCGTCACGCAGGCGGACGGCGAGGCGCTCGCGGCCAAGGCCGCCGCCGGCGCAGTGACCGTCAACCTGGAGATCCGCACCTTCGCGGAGACCCGGCACACCTACAACGTGATCGCCGAGACCAAGGGCGGCGACGCCGACAACGTGGTGATGTTCGGCGCCCACCTGGACTCGGTGGCGGCCGGCCCGGGCATCAATGACAACGGCTCCGGCTCCGCTGGCATTCTCGACGTGGCCCTGAACCTTGCCCACAAGAACGTCAAGAACAAGGTGCGCTTCGCCTGGTGGTCGGCTGAGGAGTTCGGCCTGCTGGGCTCGGAGGCGTACGTCAACAGCCTCTCGGCGGCGGACCTTGCGAAGGTCAAGCTATACCTGAACTTCGACATGATCGCCTCGCCGAACTACGCCCAGTTCGCCTACGACGGCGACGACTCCGACCAGGTCGGTGCCGGCCCCGGCCCGGAGGGCTCGGCGCAGCTGGAGAGGCAGATCACCGACTACCTGGACAGCCGGGGCACCCCGCACGAGGGCACCGACTTCACCGGCCGGTCGGACTACGGGCCGTTCATCGAGGTGGGCATCCCCTCGGGCGGCACCTTCACCGGCGCCGAGGGCATCAAGACGGCCGAGCAGGCAAAGGCGTACGGCGGTAAGGCCGGTGCCGCGTACGACGCCTGCTACCACGCCGCTTGCGACACCCTGAAGAACATCAACATGAAGGCGTTCGACGTCAACGTCGACGTCATCGCCAACGCGGTGGGCCAGTACGCCTGGGACACCAGTCTTCTGAGCAAGCCGGTGGCGCCGCAGAACACCAAGGGTTCGGCGGGCAGCGGCGGTGGCCTGCACGAGGGCCACGACCACGAGGTCACCGAGTAACTCCCGGTACACACGGGGGGGGAGGGCCGGACTGTCCGGCCCTCCCCTTCGATGCTGCGGCGGGATGCGCGGTCGCTACGGTTCCTTGCGGAGGGAGACCCTGGCAGGTGGGCTTGGCCGGCATCGGGATGACCGCGCGGCTGACATGCCACGACGCGCCATCAGTCGCGCGCGCCGTCCGGGTCGTGGCGGTGGCCGCGGCACCGCCCACCGCTGCCTCGTGGTGCTGCGCCTCGCTCCACTTCAACGCCAACTCGCGCCGGGTGCTGCGGTCCTCCTCTGTGTGGCCGACCGTACGGACATGGTCGAGGAACAGGAGGGCCCAGTCGTCGAGCCAGTCATCCACATCCTCGCCGCAGATGATTCCGGGCTCGGCGAAGGGGACCCGCAGAACGGTCCAGCCGTCGTCTGCCAACCCCTTGGGGATCAGGTAGGGATCCGGCACGGCCACGTGCGGGTCACCGATCCGAATCCGGTAGTCGCAGCAGTACACCTCCAGTACCGGCGATCGCCGCCGCAGGGTCATCAGCCCGATTCCGAACCGGCCCGTCGATTCGGGGGCAAAGCCACTCCAGGTCCTCCCTGGCTACGGCTGTGTCACCTTCGGTCAGGAACCCGAATACATTCCCCGCCTTGCGCCTGCCCTGCGCCGGCAGCTCAACACCCTGCCACAGGGCCTCGGCGTCGAACCGTAGGAGTGTGGTGTTCATGCCCACCAGAAACGACGCGCCGGACGCCCGTGCAGGCACCATGACCTTGCTCAGGACGGCATCGTCCGGTGGTGCATCCCGCATCACGATGCGCAGCCGGATCGTACGGGCGGAGGCCCCCGGACCGTCGCGGTCGGCGACGGCTGCCGCCACGAGGCGGTCCAGCCTCAGTCCACGGCCGTCCACTGTGAACGTGCTGTAAGGGAGGGGGTGATCGTCGTTGTCCGAATGCTTGAACTGGGTCCGCTCACGGCATCCATCCGCTCCAATGACCGTGAGGTCGTCGAATCGGTCGTCGTCCACCAGCTTCTCGCGGTGTCCTGCGACGCGCCGGCAGAGGCCGGACGGCCGTCGGCATCACGCACCCAGGTCCGCAGCGTCTCGGGGTTGACGTTCAGATCAGCCGCGGCGTCCTTGAACGTCCGCCTGCCGGCCGAAGCCCGCCATAACGCGATCGCGTCGGACCGGAACGCCGCACTGTACTTCGAGGGCCGTGCCACGTAGATCTACACCTTCCAGGATCAACAAGGTCCATTGTCAGGTGTGTCCACACCACGGGGATCACCTCACGCTGCTGGAGGGCAGTGAAGTCGGCATGGGCCGTTTCGACGGCCTCCGGGTACCGGACGCACCGTCGCCGTGATCTCCGGCGGCAACCTCGACCGGCTATGCGGCGAGTGTCGCCAGCATCTGCTCGGGTGCGGTGAGGATCGAGAAGTGGCCTTGGCCGGGATGGATGTGAACGCGTGCGCCCGGTATCGCCGCAGCGAAGCGGCGGGCGTGCGGGAGCGGGACGGTGGTGTCGGCGTCCCCCTGGTGGATCGACGTGGGCACCGTGATCGACTCGAGGTCGAAACCCCAGGGTCGGGTCAGTACGCGCAGATCCTGCCCGACTCCCCAGCTGCCGCGCTGGAACGCTCGCAGGTAGTTGGTCAGGAAGGCCGCGCGCGCGTCCGACTGGGCGAGGGCACGCCGGTCGCTGGCGGGCATCTCGCTGGTCGCCAGGCGAATGAACAGCCCTGGTGCCCGGCGCGCCAGCGTGGCCAGGCGGCCCAGAAACCAGCCACCGAAGGCCGGAGCGTGCCGGGCGATCTGCAAGGACGCGCGCTGCCCGGCTGCCATCCCGCGGGTGGGCCAGGCAGGCGGGCCAAGGGGCGCGATGAGCAGCAGGCTGCGGACGCGGTCAGGCAGCTCGGACGCGCATGCCGCCGCGAACGCTCCGCCGCCCGAAATGCCGAGCAGCGCCACCGAGCCGACGCCCAACGCGTCCAGGACCACGGTGGCTTCCGCAGCCCAGTCCACGACCCGCGGCAGGCGACGGGCCTCGGTGCCGCCGATGCCGGGGCGATCCGGGGCGATGAGGCGCAGTCCGAGCGCGTGAGCCGCCCCCGCGAAGCCGTACGCGGCCAGCCGGGAGTCGGCCAACCCGTGGCAGAACAGCACCGCAGGCGCGTCCGGCTCCCCCACCACCTCAACCGCGATCACCCCGCCGTCGGCTCGACGCAGCTCCACTCTCATATCCTACGTCTCCCGTGACCTTGATCTGAGAGCTGCCTGAGCGGCTTTCCAGAGGTTCTGCCGGTAGCCGGCTGGGAGCCAGGGGCTAGTTGTATTGACCCGGAGCGTTGTTGACTCGGCTGATCGGTGGCTTGCCGTCGAGTGCGGTGTGGCAGCGGTGGTGGTTGTAGGTGTGGAGGAAGTCTGCCAGGGCCGCGGTGCGTTCGGTGTTGGTGGTGTAGGGCCGCAGGTAGGCCCATTCCTCCAGCAGGGTGCGGGTAGGGTCGGCCGAGCGGCGAGGTCCCTGCTGGACAGGGCCTTTTCCGGCTCTCCTGCCGTATGTGTGGGTGCCCTGAGCTGGTCTGATACGTGAAACACGCCGCTCTCTGTGAACCTTGAGGTGTCTAGCAACAAGGTTGA